>DQSO01000119.1 GCA_015663225.1 Campylobacterales bacterium | reverse complement strand
TGAGGGTTAATCGTAGCCTTAACCATTCCCATTTTAGCATGAGCAGCATTTTTTGAACTAAAAGGTCCAACTAAAATTTTAGTAAATTTTCTTCCTTTTACAACAATAGAGTGAGTTATGTATGAAAATCCATTAGATTTGATTTTATTTGATAGTGTGCGATTTGGTTTAGACTTAGTTGTTGCTCCTACTTGAATATAATATCCACTTTTTCCTGCTGAAAATTCTTTAAAAGATGGTATTTTTATATCTATACTTTTTGGTTTTTTTGTAACTACTTTAGGTTTAGCAATTGGAGTAGATATTATTTTTATATTACTGCTTTTTTTCAAAATTGTATTTTTAGTTTCTGCTATTTTTTCAGTAGGTATCACTACATTTGTAGTTGGAGTTTCGCTAGCACTCTCTTTGGCATCCTGTTCTTTAAGTTTTCTAACCATTTCTTCAAATTTTAAATCAGTATCACTTAGTACTTCTGCTTTTTTGGTTGAAATAGGTGGTGTAACTACTGTACTTTCAGTTGATGTTTTACTTACTGGAGTTACTGCTGGGATCTCTGCTACTTTTTGAATTTCAGATGATAGTGTATTATTTTTTTCTGAATCGGTTTTTACACTTTTATTAGAAGACTCAGTAAGCATCTTTGATATTATTAGAACTATTAAAAATATTAGAACAAGTGAAGCTGTACCTAGGAGCAGTTTCTTCTTTTTATCATGTGAACTATGTTCTTTTTCGAGTATTATATCACTAAGATCTGCTTTTTTTCGCATACCGGCAAGTCTCTCTTGTGTAGTTTGAGATAGCGCACCTGCTTCTCTTTTAATACCATCTTGTATATCTTCATAATTTTCCATAATTTCCTCCTAGTTCTTGAGCTACATATGTTTCGCCCAAGATGTTCCTCTCTCTTTATTGTAAACCTTCTTTGGTAGGTTTAATATATTAAACTCTTTTGGTATATCCGTCGATGGAAACATCTTCCACTCTTTAGGTAGCTTTTGAGCTAACTTGGCTGATAGTCTATTTGCTAGTTGTACAGCTTCTCCAAGTGTTGTATGACCCTTATGAATATAAAGATGCAAATGACCTGGTGTTTTTGTTTCATAAGCAGTAAAGTTTAAAAAACCCTCTTCTCGTAACATCAACTGTGCTCTATGCCAAAATTTTTCACTGTTTCTACCATTGTAATCAAAAACAATATTTTCTACTTTATCTCTACTATTTATCAAGTTATGAGCTACTATAATTTGACCTTTATCATAATTATTCATAACAGTACGACTTAACATACTGTTAACCCTCTCATATTTATCAAAAAAAAGTCTATTTTTGAAGTTAACCTTATTTGTTATCTTATCACTCTTAATATAGTAGTGATCAGTCAACATCTTTATAAGGGTAACATCAACACTATACATTATAAACAGACCTTAATAGATAGCTCTATCATAGATTTTAAATCCTGATGCAAGCTCTTTTATTTCACTTTTTATTTTATCACAAAGTTCTTTATTTTTTACATTATCTAAAATATCTGCAATTTTATTTGCAATAAGTTTAAATTCTTTTACTTTCATACCTCTTGCAGTAAGAGCAGGTGAGCCTATTCTGATACCACTTGTTACAAATGGACTTCGTCTCTCTCCTGGTACAGTATTTTTATTTACAGTTATTCCAGCAAGTCCTAAAGCTTCATCAGCATCTTTACCACTAAAATCTTTATCTAAAAATGATACAAGAACCAAGTGATTATCTGTACCACCACTAACTATATCATAACCTCGGTCTATTAAAACTTCAGCTAATACTTTTGCATTTGCTTTAACATCTTTTGCATACTCTTTCCACTCAGGTTTAAGATTTTCGCCAAATGCAATAGCTTTAGCCGCGATAACATGAACCAAAGGCCCACCTTGAATACCAGGAAATATCGCAGAATTAACTTTTTTAGCTATATCTTCATCATTGGTTAAGATGATACCACCTCTAGGACCTCTTAAAGTTTTATGAGTTGTACTTGATACAACATCACAATAAGGAAATGGACTAGGGTGTTCATCAGCTGCAACAAGACCAGCAATATGTGCTATATCTGCAAAAAGAATAGCTCCAACCTCGTCAGCTATCTCTCTAAATTTAGCAAAGTCAATCTCTCTTGCATATGCACTAGCACCACAGATAATCATCTTTGGTTTAACTGCTTTTGCAATATCCATTACTTTATCGTAGTTTATTCTACCATCCATCTCTACACCATAGAAAAAACTTTGGTAAGTTTTACCAGAACTACTTACTTTACTACCATGAGTTAAATGTCCACCATGACTTAAATCCATACCAAGGATTTTATCAAATGGCTTAAGTAGTGCTTGATATACACCTGCATTTGCTTGACTTCCAGAGTGTGGTTGTACATTTGCATATTTGCAACCAAAAAGTTCTTTTACTCTGTCAATAGCTAGTTGTTCTACCTGATCAGCAAACTCACATCCACCATAGTATCTTTTGTACGGATAACCTTCTGCATATTTGTTTGTAAAAATACTTCCCATAGCTTCCATAACTGCAGGAAAAGTAAAGTTTTCGCTAGCAATCATCTCTAAGTGATCAGTCTGTCTTACTAACTCATTTTGTAATATTTCATATACTTTTGGATCATCATTTTGCATAAAATTCATCTATTTTTTCCCCTCTTTAGTTTCTTCTTTTCTTAGTGGTTTCATTGCTGGAAATAGTATTACATCTCTGATTGAGTGTTGATTTGTAAGCAACATTACAAGTCTATCTATACCTATACCTTCTCCTGCTGTTGGACTCATACCATATCCTAAAGCATGTACATAATCTTCATCCATATCATTTGCTTCATCATCTCCAGCCTCTTTAGCTTTTAACTGATCTTCAAATCTCTCATATTGATCTACTGGATCATTTAATTCATTGTAGCCATTTGCTATCTCTTTTCCTGCTACAAAAAACTCAAATCTATCTGTAAGGTCTAAATTTTCATCATTTCTTCTAGCAAGTGGACTAATATCTGCTGGATAGTGAGTGATAAATGTAGGATTAATAAGCTTTTTCTCAACAAATTCATCAAATAGTTCAGCTTGTAATTTACCAATACTAAGACCATTTGGTGTATCTATCCCATTATCATGTAGAAACTTTTTCATTGCATCAGTGTCATCAAGTATAGATTCATCAACTCCACCGATATTTATAATAGAGTCCCTCCAAGTTATCTTTGCAAATGGAGTAGAGTAGTCTATAATATCTTCGCCATAAGGAAGTTTTGTATCAAGATTTAACTCTTTTAGTAGAAGGGTTATCATCTCTTCAGTAAGTGCCATCAAATCTTCATATGTATGATATGCCCAGTAAAATTCTAGCATTGTAAACTCAGGGTTATGAGTTTGATCCATACCTTCATTTCTAAAGCTTCTATTTATCTCAAAGACAGCTTCAAATCCACCAACAACTAATCTTTTTAGATATAATTCAGGTGCAATTCTTAGGTATCTTTGTAGATCAAGTGCATTATGATGAGTGATAAATGGTCTTGCAGTTGCTCCACCACTTAAAGGATGCATCATAGGAGTTTCAACTTCTAAAAAACCTTTATCTTCTAAAAATCTTCGCATGATACTAACAATTTTACCTCTTGTTTTAAAGATTTTTTTTACATCATTGTTCATTATCATGTCAAGGTATCTTTGTCTATATCGAAGCTCTTTATCTTGAAGACCATGAAATTTTTCAGGAAGTGGTTTTACTGATTTAGTAACTAGTTCAAGTGAAGTTGCATGAAGTGAAAGCTCTCCAGTTTTGGTAACAAAAGGAAAACCTTCAACACCTATAATATCTCCAACTTCTATGAGTTTTTTAAATACAGTATTGTAAAATCCTTCAGGAAGATTATCACGAGCTACATAAATTTGAAGTAGACCACTCTCATCCTCTATCTTTACAAATGCGGCTTTTCCCATAAGTCTTAAAAATTTTATTCTACCAGTTACTTTTTTACTTTTGTTTTCATCTCTTTTTTCTTCACTCTCTATTAAGTAGTTAAACTCTTCAGTAAATTTGTTTAGTGAGCATTGTTTAGTTATATTGTGAGCATATGGGTTGTATCCCAACTCTTTTAATGTTTTTGCTTTTTCAAGCCTTTGAAGTTCATATGTATTATTAAATATCAACTTTTATTCTCCTATTTGTCTTGACAATCTTTGCATACTCCATATAGTTGCATGATATGTTCTGTTAGTTTAAAGTCGTGCATTTTAGCTATTTTTTCTTGAAGTTCTTCTATCGTTGGGTCTTCAAACTCAACAATTTTACCACACTGGTTACATATTAGGTGATCGTGGTGAGGTTTATTGCCTAGTTCATATTTTTTACCCTGTATTCCAAATGATATAGAAGTAACTATATGATTGGATTCTAAAAGGTTTAGAGTCCTATAAATTGTAGTGACTCCAACATTAGAATCAGGATTATTTTTTTTGATTAGCATATGTAAATCTTCTGGTGTAAAGTGTCCTAAATAGTTAAAGAGAGTTTTTAAAACCAACTCTCTTTGTGTTGTAAAATTTAAGCCATTTTCTTTAAGAAGAAGTTTAAATTTACTTAATAGTTTTTCAAAATTTTGCATTATTTGCAATCCCTATTGTGAAAGATTAGCATCTAAAATTTCTATTTTCTCTTTAATCTTATTTTGAATTTTCTGATCTTTATCCAGTTTTACAATTTTTTCTCCATACTCAAGATATATTGGATAGATGACACTATCTTTAAACAAAGATGTTGTTCTATCTTTTATTAAATTTATACTTGAAAGTATGTATATCATAATAGAAATAATAAAAAATATTTTAGCACCACCGACAATAAAACCTAAAATTTTATCTATAATACCAGCACCATTCATATTTGCAACATTGCTAAAAAGTGATCCAAGTAGTGAAGCGATAAGCCAAAAAAGTATAAATACAACGATAAAACCAATAAGATAAAGTGCTGATTTATTATCAAGATTTAGAAAGTTTATATCTATGTATTCACCAACCTTTGAAGCATACCTAGAACCTATGTATATACCACCAATGATACCAATAAGGCCAAAAAATTCTTTTATAAAACCTCTTAAAATTCCTTTAATACCTAGAAAAAGTATAAAACCAACACTCGCTATATCAAATAATGTCAAACTTTCCAATGTAAACCCACTTTTTATTTCATTATAACAAATTTTATTCAGTCTTAATTTAATTTAATTTAAAATTTAAAATTTAAAATTAAATCCCTATTTTACCTTTAAGCTCATCTGGTTGAGTTGATACTTTTATCGCATCTTTTTTATCTATAATATTTCTTTTTACAAGATCAGCTAAAACTTGTGTTTGAGTTTGCATTCCGGTACTGTTTTGATTTACTTGCATTTGTGAATATAATTGGTGAGTTTTATCTTCTCTAATAAGATTTGCAATAGCATGGTTGTTTATCATAATCTCTTGTGCTGCAACTCGTCCTTTACCTTTTTTAGGTAGTAACATTTGAGATATAACAGCAGCTAGTGAGATACTCATCATATTTCTAACTTGTTTTTGCTCACTTCCTTCAAAAGTATCAATAATCCTATTTATTGTTTGAACTGCTGAGTTGGTATGAAGTGTACCAAACACTAAGTGACCAGTTTCTGCAGCGGTTAGTGCTGCTTCTATAGTCTCTTTATCTCTCATCTCCCCAATAAGTATAATATCAGGATCTTCTCTTAGTGAGTACTTAAGTGCATTTGCAAAACTTTTGGTATCTTCCCCTACATTTCTATGGGAAAAAAGAGATTTTTTATTTTGATGGATAAATTCTACAGGATCTTCAATTGTTATTATATGTTTATGTTCAGTCATATTTATCTCATTTAAAAGAGCTGCTAGGGTTGTTGATTTACCACTTCCTGTTGGTCCAGTTATAAGTATTAGTCCCTTTTCTCTCTTTATTACTTCTTTAAATATAGCAGGAGCATTCAAATCATCAAGTGAAGGAATCTCAGTAGGAATTATTCTAAAAGCAGCAGCAAGTTCAGAGTTAAAAGTATAGTAATAATTTGCACGAAACCTACCAACATTTGGTATAGCCATTGCAAAATCTATCTCTTTATT
>DQSO01000039.1 GCA_015663225.1 Campylobacterales bacterium | reverse complement strand
CTGTAGTTACTGCTCTATCCAATCTTTTTACAATGAAGGCAAAATTACTTTTGATAGTGATTTTAAAGCCAAACTTGACAATATAGTTATAGATGAAAATGAGTTTTATCACATAGGAACAGGTCAATCCTCAGACTCTTTGATGTGGGGAAATAGATACGATATACTAGAGCATCTAGTAAATTTTGCAAAAAAACATCCCAATGTCATGCTAGAATTTAAAACAAAATCAGACAACATATCCTACTTTTTAGAAAATGATATTCCTAAAAACATACTCTTTACTTGGAGCTTAAATCCTCAAATAGTTATAGATAAAGAAGAGCATCTAACAGCCTCTTTAAAACAAAGATTAAACTCTGCTAAGCAAATTGCCGATTTAGGGCTTCTTGTGGGTTTTCATTTTCATCCTATGATTGATATAGAGGATTTTGAACTACACTATGGAGAAGTTTTTGAGATGATGAAAGAGATGTTTGACCCTAAAAGTGTAGTGCTTATCTCTTTGGGAACTTTAACATTTATAAAACCAGTTATCAAGCAGATAAGAGCTAGGGATTTTAAGAGTAAGATTTTACAAATCCCTATGATAGATGCTAGTGGTAAGTTTTCTTATCCATTAGAAACTAAGAAAAAGATGTTTAAGTTTGCTTATGAGAGCTTAAAAGAGTGGAGCGATGAGGTCTTTTTTTATCTTTGTATGGAAGATGAATCTCTATGGAAAGATGTTTTTGGATTTGAGTATCCAACAAATGAGACTTTTGAGATGGATATGAAACTAAGTTATATGAAAAAGATTAGGAGTATTATGTGATAAGAGTTTTACTAATAGCTTTGCTACTTACTTTTACAGTAGAGGCAAAAGAAGTAACAGGAATGTATGCTAAAAATAAACAGGTTAAAAAGTTTATTAACCACATGATAAGAAAGCATAATTTTAAAAGAAGTTACCTTGTGGAGACTTTTTCAAAGGCAAGAAAACCTATAAGATTTAAAACTAAAAAAAGAAAAAGAAAAATAGCACAAGGTGTCGCAAAAGGGAAAAAAGGTTGGCTAAAATATAGTGGTTACACAAAGTTTGAAAAATCATTTTTAGCAGAAGATAGAGTTAGACAAGGGGTGAAGTTTGTTAAGCGATATAAAACACTCTTAAATAGGGTTGAAAAAAAGTTCAAAGTTGACAAATATATAATCGCTTCAATAATTGGCACTGAAACATACTATGGAGAGATAAAAGGAGAGTATGAAGCTTTTAATACTTTAGTTTACAATAGTTTTAAGAAAAAAAGAAGAGCTAAGTATTTCAAGTATGAGCTAGAACACCTGCTTCTTCTTTGCTATCGACAAAAGTTAAATATACACCTACTAAAAGGCTCGAAATACTCAGCACTTGGAATCGGTCAACTAATGCCTCATGCATATATAAGATATGGTGTTAGCTTTGATAAAAATAATAAGATAGAACCTTTTAGCTATCCAGACTCTATCGCAACTGTTGCTAACTATCTTCATAAAAAAGGTTGGAAGTATAAAAAAGAGATAGCTACAAGGGCTAGTTATCATGGTCTAAGATTTAATCTGCTTAAAACAAATAGTAAAAAGAAGTATAGCTCATATGATTTGTACCTTTGTGATATTAAACCAAGGAAAAAACCAAAAGCTAAAAAGTTTAAACTCAAAAAACTTGAACGAGCTGAGTATGATGAACTATGGCTAACTTTTAAAAACTTTGATGTGATAAAAAAGTATAACCATAGCAACTACTATGCAATGGCAGTACACCAACTAGCAAACGAGATAAGAAAGAGAGATAAGTGATAGAGTATGATTGTAAAGAGTTTAAAAGGGATGTAGTTAGCCTTTCTAGTGATATTAGAAGTTTTGCCCCTCAAACTATCATAGCTATTGCTAGAGGAGGATTAACACTTGCTCACTCTCTTTCACAATCTTTGGATATACGAGATGTACAAGTTATAAGTGCTGTAAGTTATTCACATGATAAGCAACTCTCAACTATCAAGATAACAAATATACCTACTATTTCAACATCAAGAATTTTAGTGGTTGATGATATAGCTGATAGTGGCAGAACTTTTAAAGAGGTTATGACTATCTTAAAAGAGAATAACCCCTCATCTGAGTTTAAAACAGCTTCAATTTTTTACAAAAAAAGCTCTATTTTTCAGCCTGACTTCAGACTAAAAGAGGCTAAAGAGTGGATAGAGTTTTTTTGGGAAAAGTTTTGATATAATCAATAAAAATGAACAATAAAGGGATATAAGTATGGGAAGAGCATTTGAATATAGACGAGCTGCCAAAGAGAAAAGATGGGCAAATATGTCAAGAGTATTTCCTCGTATTGCTAAAAGTATAACGATGGCGGTAAAAGGGGGTGGTGATGACCCTAATATGAACCCAAAACTTAGAAGTGCTATCTTAAATGCAAAAGCTGCAAATATGCCAAAAGACAACATAGCAGCAGCTATAAAAAGAGCTTCTGGTAAAGATGCTGATCAAATGGTTGAAGTTACTTACGAGGGTAAAGCTCCTCATGGTGCACTTTTATTTATAGAATCAACTACGGACAATACAACTAGAACAGTTGCAAATGTAAAAAACTACTTCACTAAAAATGGTGGACAGTTTTTGCAAAATGGTTCTTTAGAATTTATGTTTACAAGAAAATCGGTTTTTGAGTTTGATATAAGTGAAGATTTAGACATTGAAGAGATAGAGTTAACATTGATAGATTTTGGACTTGAAGAGATTGTAGAAAATGAAGGAAAAGCTATAGTTTATGGTAGCTTTACAGACTTTGGAAATCTTTCAAAAGGTTTTGAAGAGCTAGGTATAGAAGTAACAAAAGCTGAACCTCAACGTATTCCAAACTCTCCAGTTGAGTTTAGTGAAGATCAGATGGTAGAGATAGAAAAATTGATAGATAAGTTAGAAGAAGATGAGGATGTTCAAGCTGTATATACAAATATAGCCTAATTTTTTCCATAAAAAAAGGTCTACATCCAAAAT
>DQSO01000002.1 GCA_015663225.1 Campylobacterales bacterium | reverse complement strand
CTTGGGAGTTCCTGTGATAGATCCAGCTGGAAGCAAGGTTGTGATAATATCCCCTAGATTATCACTCCAATTCTCTTCTAATCGTGCAGATATTTTAGAACTAACTTGTAAAAGCTCCCTCTCTCCTGCTTTTATCTTATCTATATATCTAAACTTTTCTACTTTTATATTATTTGCTACCATTGAGAGATCATTTCTTAGCAGATCTACTACCATAATATGCTCTGCCATCTCTTTTTTATCTTCAAGTATGATTTTTTTTGCATTTTTAATCTTTGCATTAATTGTACCCTTCATAGGATAAGTATAGATTTTATTGTTCTTAATATTTACAAATCTTTCAGGAGAAAAACAGATAAATTCATCTTTAAAATAGAGTTTAAACCTTGCATCACTAATCTCATATATATCTTTCAATGAACTCTTTGAGTAGAACTTTGATGCAAATGTAAGATTTGTTAAATAGCTATTTCCTGATTTTATATGTTCTATTATTTTATCAAATGATTTTTTATACACTAAAAAAGGAACACTCTCAAATGAATATTTAAAATCTTTTGTATGAAAACTTGGTTTTTTATCTATGGCAAATCTGATATTTTCATCTAAAGAATCCAAAGGCTCTATGTAAAATTCACTCAGGTCATAGTTTATTATAAAAAATGTTGGTGTCTTGGATAGTCCAAGAGTATTTAACTTTTGTCTTATTATCTCTTTCAACTATTTATCAACATCTCCAAAACTGCCATACGAATAAATACACCATTTGATACTTGATTTAACACTTTACTTCGTACATCTGCTAACATCTCATCATCTATATCAATATTTCTATGCACTGGACCGGGATGAAGTAGTATAATATCCCTATCAGCCACGAGTTTCTTAGTGATACAAAAATCACTTCCATAATCTTTAAGTGAAGCATATATTTGAGTAGTATGCCTCTCTGTTTGAGTTCTTAGACTCATCACTATATCCATATCGGATATAACTTCTTTAATATCATGTGAAGTTTTTAGTGTAGTATGAGGAGGCAAAAAATGAGGAGGTGCAACCAAAGTTATATCTAAACCAAATCGGCTAAGAAGCTCGATATTTGAGTTTGCAACTCGTGAGTTTTTTATATCTCCTACCATTGCAATCTTTTTTCCTTTTAAATCATCACCTAAAAATTCTCTTATAGTAAACATATCAAGTAGAGCTTGAGTAGGGTGTGCATAAGCACCATCTCCTGCATTTAAAATAGGACAGTTTACATACTTTGAGAGTAGACTAGGAACCCCTGCATTTTTATGTCTTACTATGATAGCATCTGGGTGCATAGCATCAAGATTTGCAGCTGTATCATAGAGTGTTTCACCTTTATTTGATGAGCTAGTTGCTATATCTAAACTCACCACATTTGCACCTAAGTTTTTAGCAGCTATCTCAAAACTACTCCTAGTCCTAGTAGAGTTTTCAAAAAATATTGTAATAATCATCTTGTTTGCAAGAGTTCTATCATACTCACCACTTTTATACTTATAAGCTAGTAGGTATAAATCCTCTATTTCGTCTATTGTAAAACTTCTAGTATCTATTAAATGCTCCATAAAATCATTTTATCAAAAGTATTATAATAGTTGAAATAACTTCTTGCATGATAAAAGTAAAATAGCTCATTATTTATCTTTTTTCATATTCACAATACCTACACCATTTGGTTATATCATTTCTTGAAATTAAAAATAAAGGAAGAGATATGAAATTATTTAAATCATTTTTATTAGCTACTGTGATGGCTGTTTCGGCTTTACAAGCTGGAAGTTATACAAAAACAAAATATGTTAAAGTCAAAAAGGTAAAGAAGTTTTATAAGTATGTAAATGTAAGTAGACCACATCAAGAGTGTTACTATGAAAGAGTTCCTATACAAAGTACTCACTATGAAAGATACAAAGATGAGCGGACAAATCAAGGTGGAGCTGTAGTTGGTGGTGTTTTAGGCGGGATTGCTGGACATCAGTTTGGTGGGGGTCGAGGTAACGATGTTGCAACTGTAGCTGGGGCAATAATAGGTTCTATGGTTGGTAGCAATGTTGCAAATCAAAATAGATATAGAACAAGAGCTGTTACAAGAACTACATATCAAGATCTACAAAGATGCCATACAGTTTATAGAAATAAAAAAATCAGAGTAAAGAGATATAAAAATATCGGTTACTATAAAGGTAAGAGGATTGTTAAAATATCTAAAAAAAAATTGAGAAGAATTCCAGTAAGAGTTACTGTTAGATATTAAAATAAAATTAAACTGTTAAAGTAAATAATAATTTAACCATTTATATTACAAAATGATACTAAAATTATCTCATAGTTAATCAAAAGGAGGAATTACTATGAAGATTTTAAGAAATTTGTTACTCGGTGGAGTTTTAGCTGTTAGTGCTTTAAGTGCTAGTGATTGTACTATTATAAAAAATATAAAAGTTACACAGATAGAAGCTGTTTATGAAAATACAGTAACTAGTGTGCCTTATAAAGCATGTAGATCAAAGTGTGCGGTGGTGACTAAAACAATTTTAGTTGACAATTGTCGTGCTATGGGAAGAGATAGTGCATCGGATAAAACTGCAATGGCACTTGTAAATCATGTATATGCCAAGCCTGTAAAAGTTGCTAGTTGCCAGAAAGTAACAACATGTAAAACAAAGTATAAAAATAAAACAGTTAAAAAACTTCTTGGATATAAAAATATTGCTTATTATTGCGGTCAAAGATATGAATCAATGTCAAAAAATAAGCTTAGAACACTTCCAATCGAAGTTAGTATAAATTGTTGTGTAGTTAGATAAGAAAAAAATTAATTTAAGATTGCATAACTAGGAGGGCTTTCCTCCTAGTTCTTAAACTATTTTTAGGTAAAATCGCAAAAAATTATAACCAAAAGGCTATAACAATATGAGCGAAAAAAGTACAAACTATAATCCACAAGATATAGAAGATAGATATTATAAAATATGGGAAGAGCGAGGCTACTTTGAAGTAGATGGAAACTCTAAAATACAAGAAGATGGTAAAAACTTTTCAATCATGATGCCACCTCCAAATGTTACTGGAGTTTTACATATTGGACATGCACTTACATTTACAATTCAAGATATTATGACTAGATATAAAAGAATGGATGGCTATAAAACTCTATGGCAACCAGGACTTGACCATGCTGGAATTGCTACTCAAAATGTTGTAGAAAAACAACTTTTAGCGAAAGGAACTACGAAAGAAGAGATAGGACGAGAAGAGTTTTTAAAAAAAGTTTGGGAGTGGAAAGAGCATAGCGGTGATGCTATCACTCATCAGATGAGAAAACTTGGAGTAAGTCCTGCTTGGAGTAGACAACGGTTTACTATGGATGAGGGACTAAAAAATGCTGTTAAGAAGATATTTATCAAGCTTTATGACGATGGGTTGATTGTTAGAGATAACTATATGGTTAACTGGTGTACACATGATGGAGCTTTGAGTGATGTAGAGGTTGAGCATCATGATGTAGATGGTAAGTTTTACCATATCAAGTATCCTCTAAGTGATGGAAGTGGAGAGGTTATACTAGCAACTACTAGACCAGAAACTTACTTTGGTGATACAGCTATTATGGTCCATCCTGATGATGAGAGATATAAAAGTATTGTAGGTAAGAGTGTAACTCTTCCTATCATTGGTAAAGAGATAAAAATTATTGCAGATACTCATGTTGATATGGAGTTTGGAACTGGT
>DQSO01000018.1 GCA_015663225.1 Campylobacterales bacterium | reverse complement strand
TTCTTTTTACACTTGAACCTTCTCTTATCCCAGCGCCACTACCAAGTACAACAACACCAACATTTGACTCCTCTAAGTTAATAGCCATACCCTTGTCACCGTTCTCAAACTCAACCATCTCACCAGCCATAATATTACTCATACCATAAACTCTAGCAACACCATCAGCATAACTTACAACTTTACCAGTCTCTTCAACATCTATATTTAGTTCAAAATTATCGATTCTCTCTTTGATTAGAGAACTAATCTCATCAGCTCTAATTTTTGCGCTCACCAATTTCTCCTTATTATTTATTAAATAGCTTTTAAAATATGCTCAGATAACTGAGTCTTCAATCTATCTGATGAAAATCCGATTTCTAAACCTAAACTCTCAATCTCAACCTTAATACCATTATAGTCACTAACAAGATTTTCTAACTCAATTGTTGTATCATACTTCTTACTTAAGTTATTAGCTATATTTAATATTTTATCATCACTAAGAGCATTACCACTTATAACTATACCTTTATGAGTGTTTAAAAGCTTAGCGACTTCAAAATCTAACTCTTTTGATATAGTTGGAAGTAGCTCCAATCTTCCATAATCACCTAAAAGCTTTAAAAGATTTAAAACTTTATTATCAACATTCTCCATCATTGATACTATAAACTCAACTTTTTCATCAGTTGAAGTATCATTTGAAACAAGAATAGTTCTAACTTTCAAATCTTTAAAAGCTGGAACTATTGATCTAAGGGATGATGAAACAATAGATAGCTCTTTAAGATCCACAGACTTTATTAAAGCCTTTACATATCTTTTTGCAATCATTTCACTCATAACTTATGCAACCTTTTTATTTATTATATTTACTAACTCATCATCACCTAAAGAAACTCCACCATCAGCAAATAGATCATTAATTACTTCAGAAACAACTTCTTCAGTCATCTTCTTCTGTAAAATTTCTTTCTTATCTTCATAAGATTTTTCAAGATATGCCACATCATGCTCAAAAATATCTTTTAGTTTTGCTGATTGCATCTCTACCTCTTTATGAGCTAGTTCAATAATCTCTACTGAACTTCGCTTAGCACTATCAACACTAGCTATTGCTTCGCTCTTTAAATCTTTAGTCTCTTGAAGCTTAGATTCAAGTGAAGACAATCTATCTGCTATATCTTTTGTTCTTCCAGTGAAAAATGCTTTTGCTTTATCTGCTATTAGATAATACAAAATAGCAGCAAAAATTGAAAAGTTGATTGTTCTTTCAATTATATCTGTGCCACCCTCTTCGCTTGCAAGTAAAAAAGTTGGCAAAAGCAGTAAAAATGTATATTTTAACTTCAAATTAACTCCTTATATATTTTTTAACTTAGACTCTATTGAATCTTTATATGAACCTATATTTGCAGAAATATCTTTTTTCAAAGAATCTCTAACACTAGTTAATTCATCTACAAATCCCTCCAATGTAGCTTCTAAAGAGGATTTCTTGCTCTCTAACTCTTCTGCAAAGTCAGCTTTTATTTTTGCTAAAGCTGAACTCTTAATCTCACTAGCTTCACTCTTAGCTTCACTAATAATTGAGTTAGCTTCTTCTTTCAAAGCAGCTATTTCATCACTATTCTCACTAATACTAGCTTCATCATCAGCAATTATCTTCTCTCTTTTGTCCATAAATGCCATGAGTGGACCATACATCATATTATTTAACACATATATTAGTGATAAGAACAATACAACAACAAATACAACCATACCTAAACTAATGTCTAACATCCGCTTCCTTTACTTAAGTCTTGAAATTTGGGCGATATTACCATAAAAATAATAAAACCTTATTTAAAAAATCTCAAAAACTCTTCAATATTTGAATCATCTTTGAAATTTATAACTACTTTATCCCCACTTCTCTTGATATTAAAACCACATTTTTTTACTTTTAATACTACTTCATCAACCTTTTTATATAAAGTTTCACTCTTCTCTAAGTTAGATTTAGCATCTAAATTTGTATTTTGAGTTTTAACTCTTTTTATAAGATCTTCACACTCTCTAACACTAAGTTTTTGACCAACTATTGTATCAACTATAAGTTTTTCACTCTGAACATCCAATCCTACTAGAACCTTAGCATGACCTTGTGTAATTTTACCCAGATTTAAAAGCTCTTTTGTATAGTCACTAAGAGTTAAAAGCCTCATAGTATTTGCAATATGTGAACGACTTTTACATACTATATCACTAAGCTCTTCTTGAGTTATCATATATTCACTAATCAACTCTTTATAAGAACTTGCTAACTCTATCGGTGTAAGATCCTCTCTTTGGATATTTTCTATAAGTGCTAACTCTCGTAAATTTTTCGATTCAAAATCTGCAACTATTGCTTCAATAGTTTCTAAACCTGCAAGACCTGATGCACGAAATCTTCGCTCACCTGCTATGATCATGTAGCCATCATCTTTTTTTACAACAACTATTGGTTGCAAAAGACCATGTTTCACTATAGAATCGCTAAGGCTCTGCAAAGCTTCTTGATTAAAATGCTTTCTAGGTTGATATACATTTGGTGTGATTTTATCCAGCGGAATCTCTTTTACAGAGACATGATTACCCTCCATATCCTGTCTATATGCTTCTTCAACATCATCTAAAATCGCACCAAGACCTCTTCCAAGTTTTTGTTTTGACATATATTCTCCTCTAACTAGCTAAAATATTTTCTGCTAAATTTTGATAAGCGACTGAACCACTTGACTTTATATCATATAATATTATAGGTTTACCAAAACTAGGGGACTCAGCAAGTTTAATATTTCTAGGTATTACAATATAAGATGAACTCTTTTTTTCAACAAATAGTTTACTTTTAAAATGTTGTTTTAAATCTGAAAAAACTTGTTTTGATAGGTTATTTTGAGAACTATACATAGTAGGTAAAAAACCTTTTATTGATAACTTTGGATTAATAGTTTTTTTTATAAGTTTTACAGTATTTAAAAGTTGAGCTAATCCTTCAAGTGCATAAAACTCACACTGTATCGGTATTATAACCGAATCGGCTGCACTAAGTGCATTTATAGTTATCGGTCCAAGAGCTGGAGGTGAATCAATAATAATATAATCATATAAATCAGAAATTTCTTTAAGTTGAGTTTTAAGTATCAACTCTTTTCCCTTTACCCCACTATCATAAAAGTCTTTTTCTATACCAACTAAGCCAATATTTGAAGGTATCAAATCTAAAGTTTCCATATTAGTTTTTAAAATAACTTCTGAAGCCTTTTTAATCTTAAGCAACACATGATAAATATTAAATTCATAATCACTTCTAATAAAACCTAAACCACTTGTTGCATTTGCCTGAGGATCTATATCTACAAGCAACACTTTCTTCTCTTGTGCAGCTAAAGAAGCTGCTAGGTTCACTGCAGTTGTTGTTTTACCAACTCCACCTTTTTGATTAGCTATCGCTATTATCTCACTCATCTTAAACTATACACCCTTCTGTTTTCTAGTAGTATGGAACCATCATCTTGAAGCTTAGCACTCCCAAGCGATATTTTTTTAGTACCATTTATTGTAGTTTCGTAACCTCTTGATTTCTCAAATTCTATCTTATAATGTCTAAAAATATACTTCCAAAAAATAACTTGTTTTAGTTTTAAAAAATATAGTTCAATTAACTCATCTTTTTCTATATTTATATCAATTATTTGAAAATTATTAGGTGATTTTTTTAAATTTAACCCTATTGAGCAGATGATATTTTTACCTTTTATGGTTGTTAAAACTCCACCTATTTTTTTATCATGAAGATAAAAATCATTTGGCCATTTAAGCCATACTTTTGAGCCCTTTTTAAATAATATTTCTTTTAAAATATATGCATAGTATATTGATACAGAGCCAAGAGGGAGGTCATGAGGCAAATCACTTTTCTCTATACAAAATGATAAAAATAAATTACCTTTATAACCAATCCACTCTCTATCTTTTGTACCTATTCCACTATTTTGCTCTTCACTTACAACAGCAATTGGAGCAAAAAGTTTTTTTTCAGAAAGTTTTTTTAATAAAAACTTATGTGTTGAATCTACATTTTTAAGATAAACTATCTCCAATATTTAACCTCTTTCCTCGTATATAATCAACAGCCTTCATAAGCTTTTTTGAAGGCGGCTGAAGTAAAGATATTTTCAAACTTCCTTTAATACAAGCAACTACTATAAAATCCTTTTCAACTTTTAAAATTTCTCCACTTTTATTTATACTTTCACTCTCAACTAACTCCATCTCTTTTAGCTTCAATCCACTTTTTAGATAGATCCCAGGCCAAAATATATATCCAAGATATTTAGCATAGAGTTTTGAAGCATCATCAAAACTTACCAAACCATCATCTTTACTGATTTTTTTAGAATGAGTAACTCTTAACTCATTTTGTTTTTGTGGCATTATATTTGCATAATTTTTTAAAACATCTATTATTAAATCTGAAGCCATATCAGCTAATCTTTCAAATAGTTCAATAGCATTCATGTTTTCTATATTTAAGTAGCTAATAGCCAATATATCTCCGCTATCTAAACCCTCTTCCATATTTATGGCAGTAACACCACTAAGCTTATCTTGATTTACAATAGCATCTTGAATAGGACTTGCACCACGATACTTAGGCAGTATGGATGCATGAAGATTTATACATGGGGCAATATTTAAAATATTAAGTGGCAATATCTTTCCATAAGCTGCTACAACTATAAAATCTGCCTTTAACTCTTTTAAGCTATCTTCAACCTCTTTATTTTTAAAAGTAATTGGTTGAAAAATAGGAATATTTAATTCATTTTCTACTATATAAGCTTTAGTGTGGGGTGGAGTTAAAATCTGCTTTCTTCCAACAGGTTTATCACTCTGACAATAATGCCCCACAACTTCAAACTCACAAGAGTTAACAAGTGCTTTTAAGATAGTAGTTGCATAAGCTGGAGTACCCATAAAAACTACTCTTTTCATGATTCACTCCTACAAAATAGTGTTCCACCTTTATGATTTTTATCAATCATAAAGGAATAAGCATCACTTAAATCAATCCCACTTGCTAAAAACATACACTTATCATGTGAAAGTACAAACTCTGCTGCTTTAAGTTTAGTAATAAGTCCACCTGATGAAGATGTTGGATTTACTATGGATTCTATTTGTAAATCCTCATCTTTTATAACTTTTATAACTTTTTTATCTTTGTAGGAACTTATCTCAGAAAGTAAAACTAAAATATCTGCATCAAAATAACATGTAGCATTTGCAGATAGTTGATCATTATCTCCAAACATCAACTCACTTGTTCTTGTTACATCATTTTCATTTAGTATTGGAAGAACACC
>DQSO01000037.1 GCA_015663225.1 Campylobacterales bacterium | reverse complement strand
TATAGTTGGTTTATCGGTAGTCTTTATCTCTTCCATCTGAACATACAAATCAATCCTATCAAGTAGTGGAGCTGATAGACGATTTTTATATCTCTTTAACTCCAAATCACTACATCTACACTCTTTAGTTTGAGAGAGTTGATTTCCACATGGGCAGGGGTTCATTGCACCTACAAAAAGAAATTTTGTATCATATTCTACTTTAGAATTTACTCTCGAAACTAAGGCTTTATAGTCTTGTAAAGGTTCTCGTAAACTCTCTAAAATATTTTTAGGAAAATGAGGTAGCTCATCAAAAAACAAGATTCCATTATGAGAAAGTGCTATTTCACCTATCTTGGCTTCTTTAATACCTCCACCATAAATACTTGCTTTACTAGCAGAGTGATGGGGGTTTCGGCTCTCTCTAAGTGGTTTAAAGTTTGGCTCTTTTCCTATCAAAGAGTCTAGCTTTGCATGATGCAATATTTCTTCAAGTTTCAATGGAGGAAGTATATATCTTAGTCTTTTTGCACTCATACTTTTTCCACAGCCTGGACTTCCCTCATAGAGAATATTATGCATACCAGATGCTGAGATAAGTGAAGCTCTTTTTGATCTTAACTGCCCTTTTATATCTATAAAATCCTCTACAAAGTCCTCTTGGTAAAAATACTTTTGCTCTTTTATCTCTATGTATTTGCTATCTATTAAACTTTTTGTTTGTTTAGCACTAAAATCATCTGTTTGAAAAATATCTAAAGCTTCTTTGAGTGTATCAACTGCTATAAGATTTAACTCTGGTATTTTAGAAATTTTTTCAAAACTTTTCTTTGGGATAATAATAGTTTTTTCTCTAAGTTCATTTGAGAGTGAAAGAATTAGTGGAAATATAGATGTAGTATCTTTGAGCTCTCCATCAAGTCCAAGCTCTCCAAAAGCAAAATAATTATCAAAATCCATCTTACTTTTTTGTAAAGCAATTAAAAGTGAAATAGGTAGATCAAAATGGCTACCTGATTTTTTCAGATCAGATGGAGATAAATTTACAGTAACTTTTTGTGGGGGAAATTTAAACTCAACTGCACTAAGAGCTGATTTTATTCTCTCTTTTGACTCCTGGATTGAGGTTTGAGCTAATCCAACTATAGCAAAACTAGGAAGTGCTCGAACAAAAGAGACCTCTACATTAACAATTTTTGCATCTAGTGTATCAAGTGTTGCACAAAGTATCTTTTTCAAGTTTAGCTCTTTTTAGATTTTAGTCGTCTTTTCCACTCTTTATCAAATTTTTTTCTTTTAAGATATGAAAGTTTTTCTATAAAAAGATGACCGTTTAGATGATCTATCTCATGCTGAAAAGCTATTGACATCAGATTATCACACTCTTTTATAATCTTATTTCCAGCTCTATCATAATACTTTATCTTTATAAACTCTTTTCTCGTAATATCTTCATATACTCCAGGAACACTCAAACAACCTTCGTTATAAGTAACACTTCCCTTGGAAGTTAAAATCTCTGGGTTTATAGCCTCTATCAAATCTTTTATATCTTGTTTGTCTTCTTCACCAGAAGGCAGATTTAGTATAAGTATACGAAGTGGAACACCTACTTGAATAGCAGCTAAGCCTATACCACTTTTAGCCATCATAGTTTCATACATATCATCTAGTAAATCATGCAAGTTTTTATCAAACTTTACGACTTCTTTTGATACTTTTTGTAGTATAGAGCTTGGATATTCAACTATCTCTCTAACCATCTCTAGTAAAGTCCTTCAATAGCAGTTCCGACTAATATTTCCGCACTAAAAGTTGTATCAATCTCTTTGATGCAGTAGTCAAATTGTACTTTAATATTTTTTGAATCTATAAAAAAGTTTGAAAAAGAGATTAACTCTTGAATACTTTTGATAGCTTTTTGTGCCTGATTAGTGTCTGTATGTTTTAAAAGTAGTATAAATATACCATCATCAAAATGGGCAATAATATCACTTCGTCTTGATCGTTCAAGTACAATTGATGCTACTGTCTTTATAAGAAGATCTCTATCCATTTGTAACTTTATGCTTTTCAAAATATCATCTTTTACTTTAAAAGATATTATAACACCTTTATAGTGGAAATTTTTTAAATTTGATAACTCTGCTTCAATTGAATCAAAAAGATACTTTTTATTATATACACCATACTTTTTATCAAAAATAGACTCTTTATTAAATGATTTCATTAGTGCTGATATACCTATATAGTTCTCTTTTAAGCTCTCTTGATTTTGCTGTAGGGATGATATCATAGATGATATACTCTTTTCAAAAGATAAAACATTTGCTTTAGTCGGATTTTTAGTAAGTTCTACTGATTTTGACTTTATAGCACTTTTTATCTTATTTACTTTTGAATAGATTTCATTGACTCCATCCATAAGTTTTTTTGTCTTATCAAAGTTTTCTTTTAAAAAAGAGTCAGTTTTACTCATATACTCTTTTTCAATCTCATATTCACTGCTATTTAAATCTAAAATCTTATCTATAGACTCTTTTTGTGTTGGTGTTTTGTCTTCTAAAAGCTTCTCAAAATATATAGTAAAATTAGCAGGAGTTGGTGGAATATTATCTTTAATTAACCTATCTGTAACTTGTTTAGAAAACATATTTAACTGTTTTAGCTTTTTCTTTTGTTCAAGCTCTTTAAGTTTGCCGTCATCAACCTCTACCTCATCAGCCAAAGTTATAATATTATCATCCAAAATTTTACCTGCTGCATTTATTTTATAGGACATGGCTTATGAAAGACTCTTTGTTAAAACTTTATCTACCAAACCATAAGCACAAGCTTCCTTCGCACTCATAAAAAAGTCTCTCTCTGTATCAGCTTCAAGTTTATCTAAGGGTTGTCCTGTTTGTTCTGCAAGCATTTCATTTAGAGTATCTTTCATCCGTTGAATCTCTTTAGCTTGAATCTGAATATCAGTAGCTTGACCTTGAGCACCACCTAATGGTTGATGAATCATAACTCTTGCATTAGGTAATGAAAAACGCTTACCAGCAGCACCAGCGGTTAAAAGTAAAGCTCCC
>DQSO01000023.1 GCA_015663225.1 Campylobacterales bacterium | reverse complement strand
CCTGAAGGTCTTTTAACAAGAGATTCAAGAGTTGTAGAAAGAAAGAAATACGGAAGAAGAAAAGCAAGAAGAAGTCCTCAGTTCTCAAAAAGATAGAGTTCTTTATATGCAAGCTCTCTGGCATTTTGTCAAAGAGTTTGCATCTTTTAAAAAATAGTTACAAATCCCTCAATTTTAAAATAATTTATCCCACTATCATGTGAATAAACTAGCTTCATATTGTGAGCTTTTAAAATACTATCAACTATGTAAAGTCCCAATCCAAACCCATGTGCTGAATTTTTACTATCTCGAGTAAATGGTTCTATATAATAAGAGAGATCATGCTCCATTTTTTTACCCTTTGAGGCAAATGATATAGATTGATAACTTACTTTTATCTTGACTTTAGAGTTGGTACTGTACTTAATAGCATTGTCTATAAGATTTTTTATAGCTAAAGAGAGTAGTTTAAAATCAGCTTTTAGCTCAAATACATTTTGATACTCAATCTCTATACTATCTGGATTTGCCATTAAAATCTCTATAGCTTCATCTATCATACTATCAATCTGCACAATAGACTTGTGTATAAAGCTACCATCAACTGTAACTTGCTCAATCGCTATAAACTCATCAAGCAGACTATCAAGCTTCTCAAAAACCGATATAAGTCTCTTTTTTTGTTTCTCTTCACCCACCATTTCAGCAGTTATCCTGCCCTTGGTTATAGGTGTTTTAAGCTCATGCATAATATTTCGTAAAAATAGTCTCCTAGAGTTGTTTAGCTTTTTTATTTCATCAACTGCATGAGTAAATGCATTTGCAACTTCTGCTATTTCGTCATCAGTATTCATCTGACAATCTATATTCAAATCACCACTTGCAAACTTGTCAATCTCTCTTTTTAGCTTTTTAATAGGTAGTATTTTCCGAACAGTCCAAAAGTATGCTCCAAAAAGTGTTAGCAGTATACCTCCAAAGATTATTCTTATAGTCATAAGCTGTTTTATATAGGGTTTAAATCTCTTATCATGTAGAAGTACAGCTTTTTTTGCTATAGACTCAATAAGTAGATAGTTATTTTTTTTAAAATATATAATACTACTACTACCAATCCTTGCACTAATTTTTTGCAAATATTCACCATTTGCTAGGATTGATTTTATATTTGCATCATCTTTTATAACTTGCATCTTATATAGTTTTAACTCTTTTTCAAACTGTTCATCTACATTATGCTCTAAAAGTTTAACAAGTGACACTCTTGAAACTATTGAATATCTTTCATTTAACTCTAATGTATACTTTTGTTTATCATACTCTATCATAGATAGATAGGCTATAAAAACTCCTATTGAAGCAATAGTAAATATTACAGTAATACTAAAAAATATAGAAGATTTTTTCATTTAGAGTAGTAGTTTATACCCAACACCTCTAACAGAGTGAATATATGTTGGATTTTTTGGATTATCTCCAAGTTTTTGTCTAATTCTTCCAACAATTACATCTATACTTTTGTTAGTGCTATCTTCACTAATTGCATCTACATTGTATATTAGCTCATCTCTTGATACAACTGCTGATTGTTTTGAAAGTAGATATTTTAAGATTCCAAGTTCAGCTTTAGTTAGAGTTAACTCTTCACCTTTTAAGCTCATGATATATCTATCTTCATTATAGACTATATCTCTATTGGCAGTTGATTTTTTCTCCATACCCTCACTATTTGTAGCTGTCGGCTTTCTTCTTAATAGACTTTTTATTCTAGCTTGAAGCTCTCTAGGATCATAAGGTTTTGGCATATAATCATCAGCACCCCGATCAAGTGCTTCTATTTTATCTTGTATATCATGCCTTGCTGAAGAGATTATAATAGGTATATCGTGTCGTTTTCTTATATCAACACAAATATCCAGTCCATCCAGTCCAGGCAGGGTTAAATCCAATATTACAAGATCATACTTTTTTTCACTAAGAGAAGGAAGAGTTAGAAATGGATCATCTATTGTATCTACATCTATACTAAACTGTTCTAAGTATTCGGTAAGGATTTCTGCAAGTTCTAAGTCATCCTCTACCATTAAAACTTTTATCATAATAACCCCTTTTCTATATGATATTAAATCACTATTAATACTCAGTAAATATTTGATATTATTTGTAAAATTTTAAAGGTTATAATATGTTAACAGATAGAATAAACTCCTTATCGGAATCTCTGACAATAGCTATCTCAACACTAGCAGCAGAGTTAAAGGCCAAAGGGAAAGATATACTCTCTTTTTCAGCAGGCGAACCAGACTTTACAACACCACAAGTTATAAAAGATGCAGCGATACAAGCCATCAATGATGGTCATACAAGATATACTGCAGTTGCAGGTATCCCATCTTTACTTGACGAGGTTGTAAATAAGTTAAAAAGAGATAATAATCTTAACTATGAGCCGAAGAATATTTTAGTGAGTAATGGTGCAAAACACTCACTATTTAATCTTTTTCAAGCTTTTATACAAGAGGGTGATGAGGTAATAATTCCAGCTCCTTACTGGGTAACTTATCCAGAGCTTGTTACTTATAGTGGTGGTAAAAGTGTTGTTGTCGAAACTAAAGATGGTGATGGTTTTAAAATAACACCACGGCAGTTAAAAGAGGCATTAACACCTAAAACAAAACTACTTATTCTTACAACACCATCAAATCCTTCTGGGGCACTCTATACAAAAGAAGAGATTGAAGCACTTGGTGAAGTTTTAAAAGGTACTGATGTTATGGTTGCCTCAGATGAGATGTATGAAAAGTTAGTATATGATGGAAAATTTACAGCAGTTGCAAGTGTTAGTGATGATATGTTTAAAAGAACTATAACGATTAATGGGCTTAGTAAGTCTGTTGCTATGACTGGATGGAGATTTGGTTATATGGCAAGTGTAAATGATGAGTTAAATAAAGCAGTTAGAAAGCTACAATCTCAATCAACTTCAAATATCAACTCTATAACTCAATATGCAGCTATTGCCGCACTAAATGGAAGTGCTGATAAAGATATAGAAGATATGAAAGTAGAGTTTAAAAAAAGAAGAGATCTAGCAGTTGATTTAATAAATGCTAGTGATAAACTCTCTGTTATAAAACCTGATGGAGCTTTTTATCTATTTGTCAATATAAAGGCAGTAACAGATGATTCAATGGGATTTTGTACAAAACTTTTAGAAGATAAAGGTATAGCACTTGTTCCTGGTGTTGGTTTTGGTAGTGAAGGATATGTAAGACTATCTTTTGCAACAGATGAAGCAACTATAAAAGAGGGGATAGGAAGAATCATAGATTTTTGCAATAGTTACTAAATTAAAGTAAATATTTAAATAGACGATATATCCTTTACTAAAGTGTGTAAAGGATATATATGAACAGAAGAAGAGAATTTTTAAAAAAGAGCTTAATAGTTGGAACAGGATTTATAGTTAGTCCAGCTGAACTTTTTTCTCTCTCTCTGCCTATAGATAAAACTCTTATACTGCATAATTCACACACAGGTGAATCAATAAAATCTACCTTTTGGTCAAAAGACCACTATGTAAAAAGTGAAGTTAAAAGATTAAACCATTTTTTTCGTGACTTTAGACAAAATGAAACTGCAAAAATGGATAAAAATCTCTATCAACTTCTCTATGGTATACAACTTGTTAGTAACTCTAAAAAACCAGTAGATATACTATCAGGTTTTAGAAGTATAAAGACAAATAAAAAACTAAGAAGATACTCTAAAGGAGTAGCTAAGAGAAGTTATCATGTGAGAGCAAAAGCTATTGATTTTAATATATCAGACAGATATGTAAAACAAACTTTAAAACTAGCAAGAATGCTAGAGCTTGGCGGAGTAGGGTACTATCCAAAAAGTGGTTTTGTTCATATTGATACAGGACCGATTAGATACTGGAGAGGGTAATAATTTTTTAAGAAATTTTAGATATAATTGTCGTTCTAAATATTTATGAAAGGCGGTGGTGTTAAAATGCCTGGTATTATTGTAAAACCTAACGAATCTTTTGAAGAAGCGTATAGAAAATTTAAAAAGCAAACTGATAGAAATCTAATAGTTACTGAAAAAAGAGCAAGAAAGTTTTTTGAAACTGGAACTGAAAAAAGAAAGAAACAGAAAATTGCAGCTAAGAAGAAAATGCTTAAAAAGCTATATATGCTTAGAAGATACGAATCAAGACTATAACTCTTTGATAGAGAGACTTTTTATAAAGTCTCTCTTTTTTAAAAGTTCCAATTATCTTGGAACTCTAAGTCTTTGTCCTATATAAATCTTATCTGGATCTTTAACAATATCTGGATTTGCTTCAAATATCTTATAAAACATACTTGTTTCGCCATAAGCTTTAAAAGCTAGTTTAGACAGACTATCTCCAGATTTAACTGTAATAATCCTCATAGCATTTTCTCTTGTTTTAACCTCTTTAGAAATCATCTTAGTATACTTAGAGGTCTTTGTTTTCTTTTTATCTTTTTTCATAATAGTATTTAACTGATTATATAGTTTAGATAAATCATCTTGACTTACTTCAGCATTTTTTTCAATGATAACTTTATTGAAGTTATCAACCTTCTTGCTATTTTGATTATCTATTTCTTGTTGATAATTAGCATTATTAATATTAGAAATATTAACATTTTGCTCATCAAGTGTATCCATTTGAGCACTTGAAAGGTTACTTAACAGTTCTTGATCATTATTGTCATCATTTACTACTTGCTGATTGGAACTAAGAGGCTGTTTTGTTGCTTCGTCTGCTTTCATTTGTGCTAAAACACTCTGAACTATCAATGCAATATCCTCTTTTTTTACACCACCACTTGCTGCTACTTGCGCACCAACTGCTTGTGTAACTTGTTCTTGCTTAGTTGGCTGTGCAACTACTTGCCCAGTAACAGGTTGTAAATATGTTGTTGATATAGATTGAGAATTAGCATCACTATTTAGATACTTGTATGCAACTACTCCAAGAACTACGAGAAGAATAAGTAGTAACAATATCACTAGTAGCTTAATAATAGTATTAAACATACTTCCACTACTCTCATCCTCTTCAACTCTAAATTTTAAATAATCGTCTTTAATATCACTCATTTTTACTCCTTAATTTTATTATTTATTTGGTTTAACTGTTTTAATGCCTAAAATTTGCCAATACTGCATACCACCTCGATAATACTTTATCTTACTAGTAGGATACCCTAGCTTAATAAGATTTTTCATAGCAGCAACTGCTTGTTGACACCATGGACCATTATCAAATATCAAAAGTTCTAGTGCATCTGAAAAGTCCCATTTTCCACCACTTTTTTCTGCTCCAAAAAGTTCAAGCATTTGGTCTATATATTGACCACCTAAAGATTTGGATAAAACACTAAACGGTACATTTAAAGCACCAGGAATTGTTCCTTGTATATACCATTGAGGTAACCTTGCATCTATTAAAAGACCTTCATTGTCTGCTACTTGATTTTTTAAGAAATTTACTACATCTAACTCTGAAATTGATTTTACACCTTTTATGGGTTCAATCTTTTGTATACAAAATGGAGGACAAGGTCTTGAAGTTTTAGTATAACTATTTTTTAGTTTGTTATTTTTATCTTGAATTCTTTCAATTCTTGTAGTCTTTCCTTCAAACTCTATATCAACATATGGTAGCTCAGGTGTAAGATTAACTTCCAAGGCACTACTAGTAGAGAGTAAAATCGAACTAACAAAGATACCCTCTAGAAATTTTTTAGGTAAATTCATAGACAAATCCTTTAAATTTTTTTTAAACTTATAAAAAAATTAATTTTTTAGTTTAATTTAATATATTATATAGGAATTTTTTTTAAACTACAACTATTCTTGCTATAAAACATTTATTAGTTTAGCCGATGTAGTAAATAAGGGATGATTTTTTACAAAAATTCACACTTTTTGATATAATATGAAATAATATTAGTTGGAAACAATAAAGGAAGAAGATGTCATTAATGGATTTAATACCATTTAAGAAGAAAAAAAAATCTAAAACTGGTGTTACACATATAACAAAAAACATACAGATAATAGGGGAGTTTATAAGTGGTAGTCCGCTATTTATAGATAGTAAAGTTGAGGGTGATATAAAGGTAAATAATACCGTTATAATATCTAAAAAAGCAGTTGTAGAGGGTAATATACAAGCTAAAAGTGTTATCGTTTACGGTAAAACAAAGGGAAAAATAAAATCTAAAAATTTAGAAGTTTATGAAGGTGGACAAGTACGAGGTAATATCAATGTAAAAAAAGTCTATATAGATGGATATGTATTTGGTTCTATTGGAAGTGAAGGTATATTTATAGATAAAAATGGTCATGCCAAGAGTGTAATTCAAGCTAAAATTTCTGTTGTAAATGGAACAATAGATGGAAGTATTGCATCACATGCATTAGAAACACAGAAAAATTGCTACATTAGAGGAAATGTATTTATTGATAGTATGCCTAAACGAGATGGTAAGATTGAGGGTAGTATAAGTAATTATAAAGAGATACTTTCAAGTGAACATCAATTTGATTATGATTATGAAGATAGTGTGGAAAAAATGAGTAAAGAGGTAGCAATATATAGAAACTATGAATCAAAAATTATAGAGTTAATCAAAAGAAATATGGACAATGATCCTGTACTAAAAAATTTAGTAGGTATGTTAAAATATAGTGAAGAGAATGAACAAAAATTAAATCAAATTACACTAGCAATAGAGCAAAAAAAATCTGAGACTAAAATAATTGATGTTGATTATGAGTAGGAAAAATAGATGAATAAAAAAGTAAATATTAAAAATAGAATAAAAATGCTTAGTTGGGTATCTGTGATTGGTTTTTTTGTTATGTCAGCAATAAGTTTTTATAACTCTTTAGCATATTTAAAAAATCTTGATCAAGTAAAGATAATAATTGATTTAGTAAATAAAGATACATCACAGGAGATAAAAACTGAGATTATTCAAACTATTGAGCAAAGTATCACTTTATCACAAAACATGTCATATCTATTTTTGATTTTTGGTATGTTGCTACTAGCTTTTGTAGTTTATTTAGGTATCTCTATAAAAAAAGAGACAAACAAAAGGATCCATGCAATGGATTGGATTATAGAGGATTAATGATGTTATTTAATAGTGAAAAAGAGATTACAATAGATCCAAACTCTACATCAACTATGCAAACTTATGATGCAAAAGTTATAGGAGATTTAGTTGGACATGATAGTGTATATATAAATGGTGAAGTAGATGGATGTGTTATTGTTGATAACATAGTTGTTGTTGGTGAAGAGGCAAAAGTAAAAGGAAAAATCCAAGCTCAACATGTCATCGTATATGGTGAAGTTAAAGGTCGTATTGAGTGTGATTATCTTGAGATTAAAAAAGATGCACTTGTTGTTGCCAATATAGAAGCAAGAGAGATAAGAGTTCTTGGAAAACTTCAAGGTGAAGTTATAGCTTATGATTTAACAGCAGAAGAGGGTTCATTTATTGGGACAGTTATTCAAGTAAATAGACTTGAAGTAAAAGGCAGTGTTATAGGTGATATATCAAGTGATGCACTGCATCTGTATGAAAATGCTTATGTAAAAGGTGATTTATACGTAAATGGTTTTATGAATGAAGGTGCTTCAATAAAAGGAGAGGTGAAAGAGTATAAAAGACTTCTTCACCAAAAAACAAATCTATGTTCAAACCAAGCACAAAATCTAAATAACTTGAAAGATGCAATAAATAAATATATAAATAACTCTGAATATATAAATGATATATTAAAACAAAAGTGTGATAGTGCAGATAGGGTAACAAAACTTGTTGAGTTTATAAAAGAACATATTTCAAGTGATGAAGAGATTTTAAAAGTTACAAGGTTGATAAATTATAGTGATTAGAGGATTATAATCTCCTCCTCTAACTCTATTTTAAACTCTTCAAAAACACGATTTTTTGCCTCTTTTATCAAAAATATGGCATCTTCAAAAGTTGCATTGTCTAAATTTACTAAAAAATTAGCATGAATCTTACTCCAAGATGCTCCACCTTTTTTAAATCCCTTGAGACCCACAGCATCTATTAGTCTTCCTGCCGAATCTCCTTGTGGATTTTTAAAAGCACTACCTGCACTAGGATTTGAAGGTTGATTTGCTCTCATGATAGAAAACTCTTCTACTAAAGAGTAGTTAAATGGTTGTTTTATATCAAATGTTCCTGCATAAATAGTTTCATGTATATCTGTATATCTATATCCAAAATCTATATCTTTTTTTTCTTTAGTAATATTTTCTAAATCAATACTAATTAAATTATTAAATATTTCATAACTTTTCATACCAGCATTCATCTTTAAAAGACCACCCATGGTTCCTGGAAGTTTCCCAAGATACTCTAATCCGCCAATATTATGTTTTTTACAAAATGAAAATACCCTACCACTTTTTGTAGCTGCTCCAACTTTTAGTTGATTGTCTTCTATTTTTATATAGTTAAACTCTTTTCCAAGTATTGCTAGTGGAGGTGGATTGTTTGATATAAGAAGATTGTTTGCCCCACCTATTAAAAAGTGGTTATTAAGTGGTTGTTTTTCATTTATAACTTCCACTTCTGCTATAGGACCTATTTTAATAGAGCTAAATTTACTAAAGTCTACAATTTTATTCAAAATAAAAACTCAGGTATCATGCTAATAACTTTTGTTGTAAAATCTATCATCATATTCATCATCCAAGGCATCGTAAAGATAATAACTATAACAACTAGAAGAATTTTTGGAACAAAAGAGAGAGTCATCTCGTTTATCTGAGTAGTTGCTTGAAAAATCGAGATTGCAAGACCCATAACAAGTCCTGCTAATAGCATAGGCAAAGAGAGATATAGAGCTAATTGAAAAGTCTCAACCCCTAAACCTATAAGTTTTGCTTCCATTATGCAAACCTAAAGTCGTTATATTCTGTTGGTACTAAAAACTCTTCACATTTTAAAGCACTAGGATAAAAATTATGTTTAAAGCCTAGTTCATATAGTTTATCAACTGCTTTTATCTGTTTATTACTTAGTGTTATTGAATTTTCATTTGCATATAGATTTAAGTATTGTTCCAGTTTTTCTTTATCTACTCGTATTAAATCTCTTTCAAGTAGCATTTTAGAGAGCATTTGTTTATTCTTATATGCTACATTAACAGCATTTGTTAGTATCTCTTCGCACTCTATCGCCCTTGTAATAGGAAGACTTCGTCTAATAGCCATACCACCAAGAGGAAGTGGTAAGTCGCCACCACTAAGTTCACACCATATATCCCAAATCTCTCGCTCAACTTCTAGTGAGTCACCATAAGTTAAAATACTCTCGTGTATCAATACTCCCGCATCAACCTCTCCACTTTTAATAGCATCTTCGATTTCTAAAAAGTTTTTATAAGTTATTCTAGCTTCTGGATATGCTATACGAAAAATCATCGCATTGGTAGTATACTCTCCACTAAGAGCTACTTTAAAGTTTCGTTTTAACTTTTTCCCCTTTTGTTTTATAAGTTTAGGACCATATCCCTCACCAAAACTTATAGCAGTTCTTAATAGAGCATACTCATCTTTTATATGTGGGTATAGTGCAAAACTAATAGCACTGACATCATAAATACTTTCTAGTGCTTTTTTATTTAAAGTCTCAATATCAAGTGCAAGGTTTTCAAACTTCAAACTACCTGTGCTAACCCAGCCAAATTTGATAGCAAAGTACATAAAAATATCATCAGCATCAGGTGAATGTGCTACGGTAATGGTTTTTTTCACTAAGAATCCTATTTTTTATACCCATTATATACTTATCTTATAAAACTCTATTGAAATTACTTTTTCTTAATTTGAGCTAAAGTAAAAATAGTAAAAAATATTTTAACAATAATTACTATAATCAGATGATAAAATTTCAAAAAATGTTTAGGGAGTTTATATGACAAAAAAACAGTGGCTATGGTTTTGGTTATTAGCATTATTATTTCTGATATTAGTTTGTATATTTGGAAAGATAGATAATATGAAGTTGAATTCTGGTTCACAGGTTATCGAACCTGCACCAGTAGTTAAGGCAGTTAAAGTTAATGAACTCATTGAGCCTGCACCAGTAGTAGAGGTAGCAAAAAAAGATCTTCAATTTAAAATAGTAAAGAGTGAAAATAGTGTAACTATGAGTGGTATATTAAATCAAAAAAGTGATTTTGATGCACTTAGTGGTAGCTATGCTGGATTGACTAATGATGGACTAAGTTTTGATGATGGATATGAAAATAGCTCTATTATGAAACTTGTTGTTGGATTAAAAGATATTTTTTCTAAATTTAAAAGTGGATTTATAGAGTATAGTGATAAAGGTCTTATTGTTAATGGTATTGTAAGTAGTGTCAATGATAAAGAGTTAGCTGATTTAGCATTAGATAGTGTAACAGATCTGAATATTGAGTCTAATATTGTAGTAGAGTTACCTAAACCAAAAGTTGAACATATAAGTAAACTTTCGATTGTTAAAAGTGATGATTCAATTATAGTTTCAGGTATTTTTTCAAGTGAAGCTGAAATAGACTCTCTTGTTGCAACACTACAAAGAGATGGAGTGAGTGTATCAAAACGACTCTGTGTTGTAGACAGTGATCTTCAAGAAAATAGATGGAAAATATTGGTAAGTGCAGTAGTAGATGATTTTGTAAATAACTTCTCAAAAGGTACTATTCAGTTTGATAAAGATAGATTTGATATCTCAGGAGAAACAATAGTTGAGGGTGTAAAAGAAAAAGTAGAGCAAGCTATAAGTGAAAATATTGCAGATATTAAATTGGAGCAAGATATTACTTATGTAAAGCCTAAACCTACTAAAGAGCAAATTCAATCTGAGATAAATTCTATTTTAAAACTTAAAAATATTCAGTTTGTTAGAGCAACGGCTCAGTTAACAAGCAAAGGTAAAGATACTTTAAATGAAGTTTTAAAAATATTTAAAAAGTTTCCAAATCTAAAAATATTGATTTCTGGGCATACAGATTCAGATGGTAGTAAAATGTTTAACTTAACTTTAAGTCAAGATAGAGCAGATGCTGTTAAAAACTACTTAGTAGAAAATGGTTTACATGAAGAGAATCTTACACCTAGAGGTTTTGGAGAAGGTAGTCCATTGGTTAAAAATAGTTCTGTTGCAAATAAACAGATAAATAGAAGAGTAGAATTTACAATACAAGGAAAATAAAATGATAGAGATAGCTTTAAAAATGATTTTGTGCCTTTTAATAGCAGCTTTAATAGGTGCAATAATAGGTTATATATTGGGACGATTATCAAAATGTGATGGCAATGAAGACAAAGAGGAAGAAGTTGAAATAGATGCACATGCTGTACATATGTTAAGTTTAGCTAGTCAAGATATGGAAGTTGAGAAAATTGATGATGAGCAAGAGACTATGCATAAAATTATTGATGATGAAAATGGTATTACTTCAAATGAAACTAATTTAGATTTAGGTATTGATGAAGATAAGCCTCTATTCTTAGATGCACCAAGAGATGGGAAAGCTGATGATTTAAAAGAGATTAGTGGTATTGGGTTAAAAATTGAAGAGGTTCTTAATGGTCTTGGTATTTATCATTTTGATCAAATATCAAACTGGAATGAGGAAAACCTTAAGTGGATAGATGAGCATCTTTTAGTTTTCAAAGGAAGAGCAAAAAGAGAAAACTGGGTTGAACAGGCTAAAGTTTTGGTTGCTGGTGGACAAACAGATTTTAGTAAAAGAGTTAAAAATGGAGATATAAAAAGATATTAATATTCTTTGATATAATTCTTTTAGTTTCAGACAAAAGAAGATTATATGATATGCATATTTGATTGTGAGACTGTACCAGATGTTGATTTAGTACGGTCTCATTTTAAGATCGAAGGTAGTGATAAAGATGTAAGCCTAAAAGCTTTCGAGCTACAAAAATTAAAAACAGAGACTACTTTTTTACCGATACCTTTTCACAAGATAATATCAATATGTGCAGTTATTGCTGATGATTATGGTGTATATGAAAAGGTTAGTTGTATTGATGGTAAAAATGAAAAAGATCTTATTGAAAACTTTTTAAATTTTATAAATAAAAAAAATCCAAAATTAGTAAGTTTTAATGGTAGAAGTTTTGATATGCCACTGCTCTTGATAAGAGCTATGAAATACTCGTTATCTGTACCTGCATATTTTGAAACAGATAATCAAACTTTAAATAAAACAAAATGGGATAACTACCGATATAGATTTAGTGATAGATTTCATGTTGATTTGATGGATCATATATCAGAGTTTGGAGCAGTTCGAGGATTAAGTCTCGGTTTATTATCTTCTGTTGTTGGAATACCTGGAAAGTTTGATATTAGTGGTAATAAAGTTTTTGATATTTATTATAAAGATGAGATTGATAAAATAAGAGAGTATTGTCAAAGTGATGTTTTAAATACATATTGGTTATATTTAAAATATGAATTATTAAAAGGAAATCTACTAAAGAGTGATTATCTAAATATACTTTTAAAGTTTAAAGAAAAAATCTCACATGATAAGTCATATTCAGATATTTTTATAACTGCAATTGAAAAGGAGCTTGAAATTAATGATAGCGATAGTTGATTATAATATGGGAAATTTACAAAGTGTGAAAAATGCTTTTAATCTTTATTCTAAAAATGTTGATATAGTTAGTGATCCTGATAAGTTAAAAGATTATGATAAGCTGGTATTACCTGGTGTTGGTGCATATGGTGATGCGATGAAGCATTTGAAAGAGAACTCTTTAGATGAAGCTATTAAAGAGTTTGCAAATAGTGGAAAACCTCTTTTAGGTGTTTGTTTAGGTATGCAGCTACTGCTTGAAAATGGAACAGAATTTGGAACTTGCGATGGGTTGTCACTTATTCCAGGAACCGTTGTAAAGTTTGATAAAACAAAATTCTCTACACCTCATAAAGTACCACATATGGGTTGGAATAAACTCTTTTTACAACAAGAAAACCAAATAGTTAAAGATTTAAGCAGTGAATCCTATTTATACTTTGTTCATAGTTATCATGTAGAGTGTGATGATAGATATGTATTAGCAAAGACAAGTTATGGATATGAGTTTCCTAGTGCGATAGTAAGAGATAATATAGTTGGTTTTCAACCTCACCCAGAAAAGTCACATGATAATGGACTTAAAATAATAAAAAATTTTACGAAGAGTTAAAAATGGATATTTTACCAGCAATAGATTTAAAAGATGCAAAAGCAGTTAGGTTGACTAAAGGGTTAATGGATAGTGCAAAGATTTATAGTGATGAGCCTTGGAGAGTTGCAAAAAGATTCCAAGAGATGGGAGCTAAATGGCTTCATTTGGTTGATTTAGACGGTGCATTTGCAGGAGAACCAAAAAATTTAAAAGAAATTAAAAAAATTCGAGAAATGACCGATGTACATATTGAGCTAGGTGGTGGAATCAGAGATGAAGAAACTATCAAGAAATATATTGATTTAGGAATAGATCGAATAATTTTAGGTTCAGTAGCTGTAAAAAATGCCGATTTTGTTAAAGCGGTTGCAAAGAAATATCCTATTGCAGTAGGAATAGATGCGATTGATGGTTATGTAGCAGTTGAAGGTTGGGCAGATAAGTCAACTATAAAAGCAACTGATTTAGCAAAAGAATTTGCTGATGCGGGAGTTGAAGCTATTATTTGTACTGATGTTGGACAAGATGGAACTCTTAGTGGTGTAAATATTGATTTTACACTCAAGGTTGCACAAGCATCTGGTCTTGATACTATTGCAAGTGGTGGTGTCAAAGATATTGAAGATATTCGTCTTTTAAAAGAGACAGGCTTAGTAGCTGGTGCTATAGTAGGTAAAGCTTTTTATGAAGGTACTCTTGATTTAGAAGAGGCTTTTAAGTTAGTAAAAATTTAGAATAAAAGAAGGAAAAGAATGAAATTTTTAGTTGTTGATGATAGTTCTACAATGAGAAGAATCATAAAAAATACACTAGTTCGAATAGGACATAGTGATGTTATAGAAGCAGAAGATGGTGTAGAGGGTTGGAAGATGTTAGAAACTAACTCAGATGTTGAAGTTTTGATAACTGATTGGAATATGCCTAATATGAATGGGCTTGAACTTGTTCAAAAAGTAAGAGCAGAATCAAAATATGCTGATTTACCAATCATTATGGTAACAACTGAAGGTGGTAAAACAGAGGTTATTACTGCTCTTAAAGCAGGTGTTAACAACTATATAGTAAAACCATTTACTCCCCCTGTACTAAAAGAGAAGCTAGAGGCTGTTTTATAGTATATGAATGAACATTATTTTGAGTTAGTTGTTGATCCAAAGGGTGAAGTTGAACTATTTAGTTCTATTTTACTAGAGTTAACTAGCAATGCTATAGAAGAAAAAGATGGTCTAATTATTATTCGTAGTGAAGATGAGTTATATGATATTTCTTGGGCAGTTGATGAGTTTGCTAGTAAGTTAGGATTTAGAATAGATCAAACTTTAACTAAAAAAGAGAATGAAGATTGGATTAACAAGTACAAATCTTCAATCAAACCTCTTAAAATATCCTCTTTTTATATTCGTCCCGAGTGGGAAAAAAGCCATGAAAATCTAATAGATATTATTATAAATCCAGCACTTGCATTTGGATCAGGGCATCATGAGAGTACAAGCTCATGTATTGATGTTATTGATAGATATGTAAAAGAAGATGATGAGGTTTTAGATGTAGGTTGTGGTAGTGGAATACTTGCAATTTG
>DQSO01000188.1 GCA_015663225.1 Campylobacterales bacterium | reverse complement strand
TTAAATCTTAATCTCATAGGTTGTAACGGTATAGCTAAACTTGAAGAGTTAGTAGAGTTAAAAGAAGCTGGAATAGGTAGTTATAACCATAACTTGGAGAGTTCAAAAAACTATTATCAAAAGATTTGTACAACTCACTCTTGGGATGATAGATATAAAACTGCGATTGATGTTAAAAAAGCTGGTTTGAAACTTTGTAGTGGTGGTATTTTTGGTATGGGTGAGAGCAGTGAAGATAGAGTAGAACTTATAAAATCACTACAATCTTTAGAGCCTGATTCAGTAGCTATAAACTTTTTTATGCCAAATCCTGATATACCTTTGACAAAAAATAATATATCAGTCGAAGAAGCAAAAGAAGTTATTGTACAAATAAAAGAGGCGATGCCAACTTCTCGTATTATGGTAGCTGGAGGAAGAGAATACCTTTTTGGTTCTTCTCAAAATGAGATATTTGCTCTAGGGGTAAACTCGATAGTTATCGGTGATTATCTTACAACCAAGGGTGAAAAAGAAGATAAAGATATACAGATGCTTAAAAAACTTGGGCTTGAAATAGCAAAGAGTTGTGATGATAGTTGAGAGTGTTTCGACACTAACAGGTAATGAATATATTATATTTACAATAGTATCTATACTTTTTATATCACCATTTTTTGCAAAACTTTTAAGACTCCCTACTGCCCCAGTAGAGATATTTCTAGGAGCAGTAGCAGCTTACTTTGCATTTTTAAACCCAACAAATCATATATTTACTCTTATGAGTGAAGTGGGATTTTTTTATCTTATGTTTCTAGCAGGTACAGAGGTAAATATAAATATTTTACTTAAACTTGATAAAAAGATTTTTATAAAAGGAAGTGTTTATCTATCTTTTATATATCTACTCTCATTTTTCTTTGTAAAAATATTTGATTTTCCAATACTATTTACTTTTATGTTCTCTCTTATCTCAGTTGGACTTATCATGTCACTGATAAAAGAGTTTGGACAAGATGTAAAATGGCTAAAACTATCTATGAATATCGGAGTTTTAGGAGAGTTTTTAACTATAGTTCTTCTAACAATAGTTGCAGCACTGATAAATCCAATGGGAACAACTGAAGATTTTTATAAATCACTTGGCTTTTTAATACTCTTTCTTCTTTTAGTTTTTATTCTTTATAAAGTGCTAAAAATAATATTTTGGTGGCATCCAGAATGGAAAACTTTTTTAGTTCCTAGTGATGAAGATAAAGATGAAAAAGATATAAGACTCTCCATGAGTATATTTTTCTTTATGATAGCACTTATGTATATGTTAAAACTTGAGATGGCATTTGGAGCTTTTATTGCAGGAATTTTTATCGCTACTTTCTTTGAACATAAAAAACAACTTCCACATAAGCTTGGTACTTTTGGATTTGGATTTTTGATACCAATATTTTTTATTCATGTAGGTTCAACTTTTAAAGTGGAACAACTCTCAACTGATGGACTTGTTTTACAAGCAGTTTTAGTAACATTTATTATGATATTTGTTAGAGTTGTCTCTTCTCATATATTTCAAAGTATTCTTAGTTTTAAAGATAGAATACTTTTTTCACTCTCTCACTCTATGCCTTTAACCCTTTTGATAGCGATTGCAACTCTAGCTCATGAAGGTAGTGCAATAGGTGATTTTTACTACTATGTGTTTATACTTGCTAGTTTATTTGAAGTTATTATCTCTATGGTAGTTATTATGTTACTAGGTAAAAAGTCTGCTAACTAATCAATCTTTTTTGATTTAAAAGTGTATATAAAACAGGAAGATAGAGCAGATTTAAAATAGTTCCCCAAGCAAGTCCAAACCCAAGAGCGATAGCAAGAGGTTGAAAGATCACAGCTTGTCCTGTTGGAAAAAATATCAAAGTAGCAAGCCCGATAAGTGTTGTTACCGAAGTTAAAACTATAGGTCTAAATCTTTTTGCAGCATTTTTATAAACTTCTTCAACACTTGTTGCTCTTTTTAGATAGGTCATCATGATAATCCCATCATTTATAACAACACCAGCTAGTCCTAAAGCCCCGACCATCGTAGACATACTAAGATTTACCCCAATAATATTATGACCAACAATAACACCTAAAAAAGAGAAAGGTATAACACTCATCAGTATAAAAGTGTCACGAAATGAGTTAAATAGATATAACATACTAAGCATGATAAGTACAAGTGCCAATACAGAAGCTGCTTTTAAATCTGCCGCTAAAGCTTTTTTCTTCTCATCTTCACCTTTAAACTTTAACTTTATACCATCTTGTTTAAGTCTATCTAGTGTAGGTTGTATCTTTTGGATAGCTTCTGTAGCGGTTATTATGCTAGGATTGACATTTGCAAATATATAGAAGTTTTTCTCTCCATCATCTTTAATAAGTTTTTCAAAACCTCTAATCTCTTTGAACTCAACTATCTCATTTAGTAAAACTGTTTGATTGTTATTTATTGGAAATTCAAAGTTTTTTAGTGAGTTAATACTATCTTTTTGAATGCTCTCTATTCGTATTTCGAGCATATCATTTTCATCAAAACTTATGCCTTTTTTTCTTGAAAGATACATATTTGATAGAGTTGCACCGAGTGTTTGCTCATCAACCCCTAGTGACTCTCCATAACTGTTTATCTTTAGTTTTATCTCACTGATACCAAATCTTGCACTATTTGAAACGGAAGTTATACCTTTGATACTTTGTAGCTCTTTTGCTAAAATTTCAAGTGATTTTATTATTAGTTCATCATTGTTAGAGATAAGACCTATTTTAATATCTGATTTTATTGGTCCAACTTTTTTCTGAACTATAGATATATCTGTAAGTTCAAATCTATCTTTATAATTTTTTTCTTTTAAGAACTTTTTTATCTTTTTAGCGATGATTTGTGACTTGTCATCTCTTGTTCGACCCTCTTTATCATAGTAGAAACTAAGATATGGTGTGATAAACATATCAACAAAATTTTGAGCTTTTAGCTTTTGAAGTTCAAGTCGTATATTTCCAACATAGGGGTATGATTCACTATTTGAACCACTATCTCTTCTCCACCCTGCTGTTGTACTTATATGTTCGATATAAAAATCATCTCTTTTTTTATCTAAATCATGCTCGATTTTTTTTAGTATATCTAGCATCTCTTGGGTGTTTGTATCTACATCAGCTTTTACAGCTATAGTCAAACTTGTAGCATCAAATCTTGGAAACATTTGAAACTTACTCATACCAATACCCAATATTATAAGTAGAGGTACTACAATAATAAAGCTAGTTAGAAAGATTTTTTTATTTTCTAGAAGTTTATATATAACTATCGAGTAAAAGTTATTGGCCTTTTGCCATGAAAATGTCTTTGCCTCTTTTTTAAGAGTATGAGCAGAGTGAATTGGTAAAAATATAAAAGCTTCTATAAGTGATGCTACAACTAAAACTGATACAGCTATTGGTATAAGCTTCATAACCTCACCCATAGTTCCACTTATCATCAATGCAGGTATAAAAGAGAATAGAGTTGTAAGAGATGCTAATATAACAGGTTTTGCCATCTCTTTAGAGCCTTGTATTGCTGCTTCTTTTGGTTCCATTCCCTCTTCGATATGTTGTTGTATATTTTCACTAACAACAATAGCATCATCGACTACAATACCCAAGGCTATGAGTATTCCAACTAGACTTATCATGTTGATTGTATATCCTAAAAAGTAAAATGCTATTGCACCTATAACAAAAGATGTTGGGATTCCTAGCATGATAACTAGAGCCATACGAGAGTTTATCAAAACTACAACGAGTATGGTTATAAGTATTATTCCTAGTAGTATATTTGATATAACGATATTTAGTCTATCTTTTATTTTCTCGGAGTTGTCATTGTGTATAGTATAGTCAAGATTACTGTTTTTAGCTTCTTCTTTTTTTACAATTTTATGGATATTTTTTGATAGTTCTATTGCATTTCCAGTTGGGTCTTGTTTTACTACAAGACTAAGGGCAGGTTTTTTGTTTAGTAAAAAGAGAGTTGAACTATCATCATATCTTTTTTCTACAGTTGCTATATCAGATAGATATAGTTTTTTATCTCCTATTTTTAAAAGTGTTTGACTCATTGCTTGAGAACTCTTTTTACCATTTTGAGTTGAGATATAAAAGTGACCACCACTGCTATCTTCTATCTTTCCTATTGGAAATATATATGATAGTTTAGAAATACTGTTAAAAACTAAATCTTTACTTAACCCTAAAGCTTTTATCTTTTTATCATCAAGTCTTATATCAAAGTATTTATCACTATCTCCTCTGATTATTATTTCTGATATATCTTTTACACTTAGTAGTCTATCTTTAAGCTCTTGGGCTTTCTCCTTTAAGCTTGAAAGTGTGATTATGTCACTAGAAATTGTTATATTTAGAAGATCTTTCTTTATCTCTAAAACCTTTACCCAAGGGTCATTCATATCACTTGGAAGATTTTGTTTTGCTATAGAGATTGCATCTTTTACTTTGTTTGAGCAGTTGTATCTATCAGCTCCTTTTTCAAGTTCGAGTATTATGTTGAACTTACCAGGAGTTATGATGGTTGAGATACTATCAACTTCAGAGATATTTTTTATCTCTTCTTCTATAGTTTTAACAGCCATTTTATCAAGTATATCGATTGAACTTCCAGCATAACTACCTGTAATAGCTATCATATCAAGCTCAAATGATGGAAATATCTCTTTAGGGGTTTTGTTATATGAGTAGATACCAGTTGCAAAGACTAGAAAAAAAAGAAGATAATTCATCCTCGCATGAGTTATAAAAAATCTTAAAATCTTTTCAAACATAAGTTAGAATTACCTTTATTCTGGTATCAAAACTTTATACTCTAAAAGTTTCTTTTGTAGTTTTGCATTTTCGTTTTTTTTCTCTTTGATAAGAGCTGAAAGTTCTTTTTCTTGTGAATTTAGATCTAGAAGAACTTCAACACTTCTTACACCAAAAAATACTCTTGCTAGATAAAAAGCAAATATTATTAAGGATATAAATAATATCATTTTATAAAATGAGGAGAAGATAAAACTTCCCTTGCTACTATCTAAGAGAAAATCCTTTTCCATCAAAGTCTTCTTAGAAAAGTTCTCTACCTAAATACTCACTAAGACCAAGCTCTCTCTCTATCTCAAGAAGTTTGTTGTACTTAGCAGTTCTCTCACCTCTTGCAGTTGAACCAGTTTTTATCTGACCAGTATTTAAAGCAACTGCAAAATCAGCGATAAAAGAATCTTCACTCTCTCCACTTCTATGACTCATAACACAAGTATAACCATTTCGTTGGGCTAGTCTTACTGTTGTCATAGTTTCACTTACTGTTCCGATTTGATTTGGTTTGATAAGTATTGAATTTGCAATACTGTTATCAATACCTCTTCTTAGTATTTTTTCATTCGTAACAAACAAATCATCTCCAACAAGTTGAATTTTATCACCAAGTTTTTCAGTTAGTATTCTCCAGCCATCCCAGTCATCTTCATCAACTCCATCTTCAATAGAAACGATAGGATATTTAGCACATAAATCAACATAATAATCAACTAATTCAGAACTACTAATAGCCCTATCTTCACTATCAAGTTTATACTTATGATCAACATAGAGTTCACTAGCTGCAACATCTAGTGCTATAGTTATATCTTCTCCAGCTTTATAACCAGCTTTTTCTATAGCTTGCATGATAAGTTGAAGTGGCTCCTCGTTGCTCTTTAGGTTTGGTGCAAAACCACCTTCATCTCCAAGAGCCGTACTCTCACCCATGTCTGCGATAATCTTTTTAAGGTTGTGATAAACTTCTGAAGCAGCTCTTAAAGCTTCGTTTAAATCATCAAAATTTGTAGGGATTATCATGTACTCTTGAAAATCAACACT
>DQSO01000058.1 GCA_015663225.1 Campylobacterales bacterium | reverse complement strand
TTGAATGTTGATATAGATAGTAATAACTATTCTGTAAATACAACAATAGTAGATGATGATCCAGCATGGGTAGACAATTGGACAGATAACTGGACAGACAATTGGGCAACAACATGGTCAGATAACTGGGCAACAACATGGTCAGATAACTGGGCAACAACATGGTCAGATGATTGTTGGGATGATTGTTGGGATGATTGTTGGAATGATTGTTGGGATGATTGTAGTTGGGATCCAATAACAATGCTTGAAGATGGTGGTTTTGTAATATCATGGATATCAAATACAGCTGTTGATGCTAGAGATACTGATGGTTTTGGTGTGTTCTTCCAAAAATATGATGCAGCTGGAAACAAAGTTGGAGATGCACAATTAGCAAACTCAACTGTTGAAGGTGAACAGATAAACTCTGATGTTGCAGGATTACAAGATGGTGGATTTATTGTAACATGGCAATCATTTGATAATGATAGCAATAGTTGGAATATAAAAGCTCAAAGATATGACGAGAGTGGAGAGGTTGTTGGTGGTGAGTTTGTAGTAAATACTCAAACACAAGGTGCACAAACAAATGCAACTACAACAGCTTTAAAAGATGGTGGATATGTTGTAACATGGCAGTCTTCACATGATGATATTAAAGAGATTAAGACACAGATGTTTGATAAAGATGGAAATTTAGTAGGTGGTGAGAGTAGTGTTAGTAATACTGATGCTATAGCACTAACACCTGTTATCACATCACTAGAAGATGGTGGATATGCTATTACATGGCAAGAGGTAAGTGGTGATAGATCAAGTGTTTATGTTCAAAAGTTCTCATTAGATGGTGAAAAAGTAGGAGAGAGTAGTCTTATATCAAGTGATGATTCGACTAAGCCAATTAATCCATTTGTTACTGATTTAGATGATGGGTCTTTTGTTGTATCTTGGGTAGAGCATAATGAAAATAGTGAAAATAATCTATATGTACAGAAATTTAGTAGTGATGGTTTAGCTGATGGTGACAAAATAGTAGTTAGTCAAACAGATGCAACAAATAGACCTGAAGTTGCAAATTTGGAAGATAGTGGATTTGTAGTTGCTTATAGTGCTGATGATGGTGATGGTAAAGGTGTATTTATACAAGTATTTGATGAAAATAATAGTAGTGTAGGTGAACCAATAAGAGTAAATGCTGATATAGATGCAGACTCATTTGAGCCTCATATAACAAGTAATGAAGATGGTTTCTTGGTTACTTGGACTACAAATAATACTGAAGATGGTGGATTAGATGTTATGGGTCAACAGTTTGATAATAATGCAAAACCAGATGGAGATATATTTAAAGCGGGTGATGTAACAAATAGTGACCATATTGTTAGCAATGAAGGTGTGTTGAGTATAGATGAAGAGGATATTCTTGATTTTGATCAACTTTCAGAGCATGTTAGCAATGTAAGAGGTATTGAACTAGGCGAGAATAGTTCAATAGAGTCTTTAGATATAGAAACTCTACATGATATAGGTACTATGGATCTTAAAACTGGAAATATTGAGTTTACAATACTTGGTAATGAAACAAATGAAGTTCAAGTTGAAAATATAGATAGATTTAGTAAGTCTGAAGATAGTGAAGTTGATCCAAATAGTAATCAACTCGATATTTATAATGGTATAGTTGATGGAGTTGATATAACATTAAAAATAGATCATAATATTAATATAGATGACTATTAAAAAGTAGATAGATGGAAAACTTTGATAAAATTATAGCACTGTTTTTAGAGTTGTTTGATGAAATTTCAAATAACTCTAAAGCAAGGAAAGCTATAAGCTCAAGTGTAAAAAATATAGATAAGTTGGCTTATTATAAAAAATATGAAAATAAGCCACTTTTTATAAAAGAGTTACTATCAAATTTTAGTGACATGAATTATGATATAAGTCAGTTTATAAAAGCAATTTTAACTGCAAATAAGATTCTTGGTAAAAAAGATAGACAAGAAGAACTAGGTTTAATAGGTATTGGTATAGCTAAAGAGATTGTGGCTAAAGATGATAGTAGTGGTCTATTTTTTAAACACTATATTATGGCTTCAATTTATTTTTTAATAAACTACACAAAAGAGTGTTCACAAAATATTGAAATAATGAATGATATATTAAATGAGGATTTAGGACAAGAGTCTAAAGAGGCATTGTTTATGTATTGGTTTATTTGTAGTATATATGAAGAGTCATTGGACTACAAGAGTGCTTTAGAGTATCTGAATATATCAAAAAACATAGAACTGAAAAAAAATTATGAACTCATTGAAAAAAATATGTTTTTGGAAAAAGAGTATTACTTTTGTAAGAAATTAGGTAAGCTTGATAAAGCAATGAACCTTAGTCTAGAACTGTTTAGATTGAAAGAAAAAAAAGAGCTAATTGATTTTGAGAGAGTTGTTGTTTTAGCTAGTGATTTTGGAAAGTATTCTATTGCTATTGAGTATTTAGAAAAACTGTTAGAACTTGAAGATATTAGTGCAAAGACAAGAGCTTTAAACTATAAAAAATTAACTAATCTTTATGTAAATCGTGAAAGTTATAAAAGATCTTTAGACCGCCAATATATGAGATAATTTATAAAAAAATTAAATAATTTAAAAAAATTGCCGATGTTCACTTCATAGATAGAAAAATATATATTAAAAGGAAGTGATAATGGGTACACGAATGTCTTTAGTTGTACACCCAACATATTCTTGTGATGCTGAGTGTGATTATTGTAGTGTTCATAAGTTGGGAAAATTTGTTAAACCAATGAGTCAAGAGACTTTGAAACTTCTTATAAAAAGAACAAATCAATTTTTTGAAACTAAAGAAAAAGATGATTCTGGTGTAACTTTTTACTGGTTAGGTGGAGAGGCTCTTCTTGTAGGAGATGCATTTTATGAAGATGTTGAAAAAACTATAGATGACTCTTTGATGAATAAAAAGATAAGTGTAACACACCAACTACAAACAAATCTACTAAAATTTACAAATAATGATTTTACTTCATTAAAAAGACTTTTAAGTTCTAAAAATGATAAAAATAAATCAAAAATATATAACCTAAGTACATCGTATGATCCTGTTAGTGATGCAAGAAAATATAGAGGTTCATCAGCAGAGTACAATAAGCTTTTTGCAAAATCTTTTAAAAAAGTTAAAGATGAAAATGGAAGAGTTAGTATGGTTTATACTGCTCATAGTGGTTCTATGGATAAAGCTAAAGAGATATATTATTTTATTAAAAATGCAGGTTTTTCAGGTTTCAATATTAACTCAGTTTTAGATTTTCAAGGAGAGTTCTCTGAAGAAGATTTTCAAATGACTACAAAGCAGTATGGAGATTTTCTTATCCAGATGTGGGAACTTTGGGAGAGTGATAACTATAAGTTAGGACTTACTCCATTTATTGGTTGGAAAAAGATAGTAGATAGTGGTGATGAATCTGATTTGAGATGTCATAATGATGGAAGGTGCTCATATAGTATGTTTTCTATTGGACCTGATGGAAGTATACACCATTGCAATTTTGCACAACAAGCTTATGAGAAGCCCTTGGGAACACTGAAAAATAACACTTTTGAAGAACTTAGTGGACCAAAGAGAAAAAATATAGATGATAGAATAGAGTATTTAGAAAATACTGTATGTCAAGGATGCAGATGGTGGAGTTACTGTAGAGGTGGATGCCCATATGAAGGTAGAGGACACTATGAAGGTAGATTTGATAAAACATATTGGTGTGAATCATATAAGATGCTTTTTGAATATATAAACCGAGATAAAGTTTATTAAATAATATTCTTATTTGCCGATCTTACCTCTAGTATTATGAAAACTAAAGGAGAGTATAGTAATGAAATTTTTTATTGAGATGTTTATAAAGGTAGTTAAAACTACGGTGTTAGATAGTGAAAATAACATATCACAAATGTTGCTTAAACAGGTATTTGATAAGTCTTATGGTGGATATATTAAACTTATTAAAGAAAATGATAGTGATTTAGAAAGGCGACTTTTAAAAGATATAGAGTCAAAAAATATAGATTTTGAACTTTTTTGTAATAATCTTGTAGAGATATTACAAATGCATAGATATATTAAAGAGGCCCTAGAACTTCAAGAAGAGTATATTAAGATTAAGTTGGTCAATGGTGTAAAATCGCAATCTATGATTATAGAATACAATAAGTTAGCAAATATTTATAAAGAAGCACATATGATACAAAAAGCAATGCAAGTTGCTACTAATACTATAGAGATAATTGAAAAAGAATCAACTATTGAGGATTCAATGTTAAGTATTATCTTAGCTTCTTACGTGATATTAGCTGAGTTAAAGCAGATTGAAACTTCACCTATTGATGAGATAGAATATCTTTGTAATAAGGTGTTTAAATATATAGAAGATTCAAGTGAAGTTATACATAAAGAGAGTAAAAATAACTTTTTGTTTAGAAGCTATTATCTACTTACACTTTCAAACTCGGAAAATAAAAGATATGCT
>DQSO01000091.1 GCA_015663225.1 Campylobacterales bacterium | reverse complement strand
GTGGCTATTGTTGGTGGTAGTGGGAGTGGAAAGACTACTTTGGTAAAAATTCTTGCTGGATTTTTTACTGAAAGTAGTGGGGAGATATATTATGATGGGGTTAATACTCAAGATATAGGATTAAAGCAGATTCGAGCAAATTCATTTTTAGTTTTACAATCACCTCAACTTTTTAACAATACTCTTCGATACAACCTTACATATGGTGAAGAGATTGATGAAGATACTATTTTAAAGGCTATTGATATTGCCGAGCTTGGGGATTTTATAGACTCACATAAAAAGGGCTTAGATACAATGCTTGGGCGAGAAGGTGTGAGTTTAAGTGGTGGTGAAAGACAGAGAGTTTCAATCGCGAGAATGATAGTTAAAAATCCTAAGATTATCTTTTTAGATGAATCAACTTCTGCACTTGATACGGTTACTGAGAGTAAACTATTTGCTAAACTACAAACTTATTTGCAAGATAAAACAGTTGTTATGATAGCTCATAGAATCAACACTATTAAAAGTGCTGATTTTATCTATGCTCTGGAAGATGGAGTTTTAAATCTTAAGAATATAGAAGATTTGTAAGCTCACTAACTGAGTTTACAGAGTTATTATGTGAAGAGAATCCCCACTCAACTAAGATAGAGTCTATATTTGCATTTTGTGCAGACTCTAAATCTTTTTCACTATCTCCAACTAGAACAAAGTTATCTAAGCTATCTTCATAAAAATTTGTTATAAGGTTTATCATATCTGGGGCTGGTTTAGCTTCTTTTACTTCATCTGCACATACTACTATGTCAAAATAGTGTTCAATACCTAAAGAAAAAAGTATTGAAGAGGTTGATTTTTTATAGGCATTTGTAGCGATTGAGAGTTTATGAGTACGGCTTAGTTTCTCTATTAGCTCTTTTATCCCGTCATAAAGTTGGGCATCTTTTTTATAGTTTTCTTGGTAGTATTCTTGAAAAAATTCTTGATGAAACTCTTCAAAATATTCACTTTCATAAAAGAAGATAGGTGCATTTACACTTGGATCGTTTATCGCTTCAAGTATAACTTTGTCCTCCATTTTAGGGAGTGCTAGGTTTTGTCTTACATAGTTAATAGTATTGGCTAAAAGTTTTGAACTGTCTATTAGTGTTCCATCCATGTCAAAGATGATGTATTTTTTGTTTTTCATTATTTGTTAAATTTACCTTTTAACTCTGTTTTGTAAAGGTAATATGCACCATGACTAACTAAAGCACTCATAAATAGTAAAACTCCTGATATTAAATATTCAAACATTATAGTTCCTTTAAATTATTTTCTAAAACTGATACGATAATACCATAAACCAATATAAAAATGATTATAGAAAATATACCTGTAGTAACCAATGGGCATGAGATGTAAAGCTGATTATGTTATGATAGCTGTATGAAAAAAATAATACTGATACTTCTTTTTCTTTGTTCACTTGCTATGGCTGAGGATAAGCCTTTTTTGATAACCATTACAAAAGATAACTGTAACTGGTGTGATATGATGAAACAAAATGTTATTTTAAAAAGTGATGTTAAAGCACTACTTGAAACTAAGTTTGTTGTAAAGATTATAAATAGAAATAATCCAGAACTTATACCTAAAGTTATAAAAAATACAAGATTCTTTCCAACTACTTATATTGTTAGTAGTGATAAAAAGAAGCTCTTAGATGAGCTTCCTGGATTTATGAGTGCTTACAATTTACTTGATTATTTTGATCTCGTTGAGTCTAAGGAGTGAGTCTGGATTTGGTTCTTTTTTATTAAAAGCTATAAAACTATCATACATAGATCTACTTCCTCCTACTTTTAGAACCTCGTCACGATAACTATTTGCTAAGTTTTTATCAAATATACCTGCATCTATAAACTTAAAAAATGCATCAGCACTTAGAGCTTCTGCCCATTTATAGCTGTAGTATCCAGCACTATATCCTCCTGCAAATATATGAGAAAAAGAGTGTTGAAATTTGTTGTATGATGGTGGAAGAGTTATAGCTATCTCTTCTCTAACAGAGTTTAGGATTATTTCAACCTCTTTAGCATTATAAAGTCCTAAATGTATCATCATATCAAATATAGAAAATTCAACTTGTCGTAGCATCATAAGGCTAGAGTGAAAGTTTTTTGCATCTTTTAGTTTTTGTATTAGAAGTGGAGATAGTGGTTCTTTTGTTTTATAGTGAGTTGCAAAAAGTTTTAAAACATCCTCTTCATAAGCAAAGTTTTCTAAAAATTGGCTAGGGAACTCTACTCCATCCCATTCGACTCCATTTATCCCACTTACATTTATCTCACTAACTTCACTAAAAAGATGGTGGATTGCATGACCCATCTCATGAAAAAGTGTCTCAACATCATCGGGGCGAAGAAGTGATGGAGTATTTTTTGAACTTGGTGAAAAGTTTCCAACTATAAAAGCTGATGGGAGAGTTTTTTTATCTCTATCTTTATGGTGAACAACCCAATCATTCATCCAAGCTCCACCTCGTTTACCATTTCGACTCTCTAAATCACAATATATTCTTGCTTTTATCTCGCCATCTTCACTTATATCGTAAACCTCTACACTCTCATGCCAAGTTTGTGTATCAGATTGTTTAAATGAAACTCCAAAAAGCTTATGTAAAAAAGTAAAAAGGCCCTTAAGAGTTTGAGATTTTTCAAAATAGGGCATATATGTTTCATCATCTATACTGTATTTATCTTTTTTTAACTTATTAGCAAAGTAAGTTATATCCCAAGGTTCAAGAGAAGATTGTTTTGAAAATGCTACTAACTCGTCATATTCTAATTTTGCAGATGCTTTTGAGTTTTTTGCAAGGGAGTTTAAAAACTCTAAAACTTCATCACTATTTTTTGCCATCTTCTTCTTTAGACTAAGCTGTGCAAAGTTTTCAAACCCTAAAAGTTTTGCCTTTTCATCTCTTAATGATAGTATTTTTGTAATCAACTCCTCATTTTGTGGAGCTCTTGTAACATAAGCTTTGTATAGTTTTTCTTTTAATTTTGAGTTAGTAGAGTAGGTCATAAATGCTATATATGAGGGTTGTTTTAGTGTTACAATATACTTATCATCTTTTTTAGCATTTGCAAGATCACTTTTTGGGAACTCTTTTATATCTTCAAGCTGGACTTCCATAGAGAAACTATCAGTTGCTTTTAGTAGATTTTGAGCAAATAGTGTTTGATTTTCACTAAGAGATAGGTTTATCTCTTTTAGTCTATCTTTTTTATCTTGGTCTAAATTAACACCACTAAGGAGAAAATCTTTTATCTCATTTTCTATAACTTTTTCTTGTTCTTTTGTTAGGTTCTCTTCTTTTTGTATGTGTAGAAAACTATTGTAAATATCTTTGTTTTGTGATATTTTAGTTTCATATTCTGTTAGAAGTGGTAGCAGTTCATTGTATATTTTCTCTGTTATAGGAGTATTGTTTACATAGGTAAAGTGAGATATTGGGGTAAATAGTATCTCCATATCATGTGAGATTTGTTGAAATGGTTTTGCAAAGTTTTCATAAGTTTTAT
>DQSO01000153.1 GCA_015663225.1 Campylobacterales bacterium | reverse complement strand
TTTTTGAGAACTGTGGGCTTCTTCTTGCTTTTCTTCTACCAAATTTCTTTCTCTCTACAACTCTTGAATCTCTTGTTAAAAGACCTTCAGGTTTAAGTATAGCTCTAAAGCTATCATCAAAAAGATCTAACGATTTTGAGATACCATGCTTTAGTGCATCAGCTTGAGCAGCATAACCACCACCTAAAGTAACAGCTACAATATCTACAGATTCAACTTGTTTTGTAAGTTGAAGTGGGTGCATAACTCTTTTTTTAATCATATCATGACCACCTAACCACTCATCAAGGCTTTGTCCGTTTATTGACATTTTACCACTACCTGCACTTAACCAAACTTTAGCTATTGCAGTTTTTCTTTTTCCTGTTGAATAAATTTTCTCTGCCATTATTTACTACCTTCATTTCTACTTACTTGTGCAGTATGAGGATGCTCACTACCTGCATAGATTTTTAACTTTTTTAACATCTCTTTTCCAAGATTTGTCTTAGGTAACATACCACGAACTCCTAGTTTAAAAAGTTTTGAAGGATTTTTCTCTAAAAGATCACCAAATTTAATACTTTTTGTACTACCAAAATAACCTGAGTGGCTATGGTAAAGTTTAGAATCAAGTTTTATACCTGTTACTTGAATTTTATCAGCATTTATCACTACTACATAATCACCACAATCTACATTTGGTGTATAGTAAGGCTTGTGCTTACCTCTTAAAAGTATTGCGATATCAGTTAAAAGTCTACCAAAAGTTTTACCTTCAGCATCCATTACAACCCAATCTCTTACTACTTCTTCTTTTTTAATCATTACTGTTGATTTCATTAGAAAACCTTTACTTTTTAAATTAAGTTTTGGATGATAGTATAGCTATGCTTAAAGTTCACTTAAATTAAGGACGAATTAAGAATATTAGTAGGTTATTTGTAAATCTACTCATGACACTATTATAGCTAAAGAAAAATTTCAGATGACCGATACTACATCAAAGTTATATAAAAGGAATTTTATCATGATGAATAATATGACTATAAAAAACAAGTTGCTACTACTAAGTATCAGTGCATTATTGGTTATACTTGCCTATGCTTCTAAAATATCTTATGATACTTGGAATACTTATCAAAATAATAAACAATCACACTTACTAATCACTCTCTCAGTTAAAATGAGTAATTTTTTAGATGAATTACAAAAAGAGAGAGGTGCAAGTACTGGTTTTATTAGCTCAAGTGGGGAAAAATTTAGTACAATTTTACCAACTCAACAAAAAAATACAGATATTAAACTAAAAGAGCTTAAAGATTTTTCTAAAACTATACTAAATAATGAGGTTTTTAATACTCATTTTGAAGAAATTATTGATTTTAAAAAAGTTACCCAAATGAGGGAAAAGGTAAATTCACTATCAATCTCCACAAAAGAACAAATCAGATTTTATACAGATCTAAATAAACAGATAATCAACTTTATATCTGTGCTTTCTACTAAAGCCCAAGATATTGAGATTAGAAATAAGTTTAATAGTTTTGTACTGTTTATAAGTGCAAAAGAAAGAGCCGGTATAGAACGTGCTGTACTTTCGGGAGTATTTGCAGAAGATAGATTTTCTCCTGAAACTTATGCTAAATTTAGTTCTATTATATCTGAACAAAAAACACTTTTAAATCTTTTTACTCAAGTATCAGATAAAACTATCAACCAGATGTTTCAAGATGCAAAAAAAGATCCTTCATTTGCTGAAGTAGCTAGACTAAGAGGTATAGCAAGTAGTTTACAAAGTAATTTTGGTGTTGATCCTACTTACTGGTTTAAAACGATAACTAAAAAAATAAACTCTTTAAAAAACTTTGAAAATAAACTTGGAAAAAATATTTCAAGTTTAATTGATGAAAAAACATCATCATCTCTAACAATACTTATAACAATGTTTATTCTAGCAATATTTAATCTTTCTACAATGTTTTATATGACAAGAAATATTACAGTTGGTATTTCAAGTGCTATTATAAGACTTAAAAATGTAATTGAACATATAGTAACTAGTGGTGATCTTTCTGTAAAAGTAGAGAGAAGAAAGGTCACTAGAAATGAGATGGATGAAATCACTACATATCTTCAAACTCTTGTATCACATATACAAGATTTAACTACTAGAATAACTATATCTGTAGATCAAGCAGCTAATGGTAATTTTGATTATGAATTAAATAGTGATGGATTAAAAGGAGATTTTGCAAAATCTATCAAGATGGTACAAAGTGGAATACAGGCTATGAAAGATGCACATAATAAACAAGAGATTATAAGATTTAACTCAAATATAAGTAGTATTGGGAGTGTTGGAGATGGATTATCTTTAATACAAGGAGAGATGACATCAGTTATAGATGAGTTAAAAAATGTATTAGCAAGTACCGAAAAAACAAAGCAACAATCAACTAATTCAATGGTTGAGGCTGAAAATATTTTAACTAAACTCCAAACTTTAGTGGAGCATATATATGACAGTAATAGCTCTATTGAAAGTCTAAATGCTAAAACAAATGAGATTACATCTGTAATTGGATTGATCAAAGATATAGCAGAACAGACCAATCTATTAGCTCTAAATGCAGCTATAGAAGCAGCACGAGCAGGAGAACATGGACGAGGATTTGCAGTTGTTGCTGATGAAGTTAGACAACTAGCTGAGAGAACACAAAAAGCTACAAGTGAGATTACTATCTCTATAAACTCCATGAAACAAGAGTCAAGTGCTATACTTGATAAATCAGAGACAATGACAACTTTAGCAAACGAATCTTCTAAATCTGTTGAAACTTTTAATGATACAATGAGAGAATTAAGCCTAGATGCAATGCAGATGAGTAGTGTAGTAACTAGTATGGGAAATAAGATGTTTATTACCTTGGCTAAAATCGACCATATTATATTTAAATCTAATGCTTATGACTCTGTTATCGCCGTGGATAATAGCAAAATATTTACATCACATACTGAGTGTA
>DQSO01000031.1 GCA_015663225.1 Campylobacterales bacterium | reverse complement strand
CTTTAAATATGTTTTGAAATATTGCTTTTGAAATGGTATAATGTGGTGAAACTTGACAGCTATCAGATAGTTAATCCAAATTATTTTTCTTTAGTCTTAAACTGCTGTAACCATTGGGAGTTATCACTTATGACGGTCTCTTGTTTTTTTATGATATTTGCTTTGATACTTTCTAAATCTTCACATGATAAGTATTCTAAAACATAAGGACCTATCTCTAAAGTATCATTATACTTGTTTAGTAGCTCCTCTATCTCTTTTAGAAGTTCTTTTTTCTCATCCATGAGGCATCTTAAATTTTTGAGTTATGAGTTCTCCATCGCTATCAAAGTAAAGATAGTATAGGGTGTCTTTTTTCAGTGATTGGTTTGCTAAGTATCTTAGTGCAAGTGTGGCTTGAAGTGATGCTATGTGGGCTACTATAGGAGGTGTTATGCCTTTTGGTGGATTGTTGTTTATCTTAAATGAGCTAAAATCACTTTTTTCAAAGAGGCATACTTGACCGTTCCACTCTTCAACTGAACCATATAGCCAAGGGATATTTTTTTCTTTTGCATAGTTGTCTATTTGGGACCTTGTTGCTAAGTTATCTGTTGCATCTATTATCAAGTCAACTTTTAAATCTTCTTTAATAAAATCACAAAAAGAGCTAGTTATTGTTATGAACTTTGTATCTATACTTCTTTGTTCTAACCTCTCTTTTAAAGCTTCACACTTGTATCTATCTATGCTATTTTTATCAAATGCTAACTGTCTATGTATATTGTGAAGTTCAACTTTATCAAAATCTACTAAGATAAACTTACCAATACCACTAGAGCCTAAAAAAAGACCAAGACTACAACCAAGTCCACCACAGCCTATGATAGCTACTGTTTTATCTTTTAGAGAGTTTTGAGTCTCTTCTCCCCAAAGTTCTATTTGACGGTGATAAAACTCTTTCATACAAGACCTCTTTTTTTAAGATACTCTCTAAACTTCCAGTTTCTATTTGTCTGTTGAAGCTCTTTTATATCAACATCAACTATCAATATATCTTCTGTTGATTCAAGAGTCTCTTCTATAAAACCATCAGGATTTATAAGATAAGTTTCTCCATAAAAGTTCCAAAAACTCTCCTTGTCTTCGTACGAGCCTATGCGATTTGCTCTTAGGATATAAAGGTTATTTATAAATGCTCTCGTTTTTAAAATCTCATTCCATCTTTGGTTTGAGCCAAATGTTGAAGCTGATGGAACTAAAACTAAGTCACTGTTGTTTTTAGCTATCTCAATCCATATATGATCAAAGTGTATTTCAAAGCCATTTATCACAGATATATTTAGTCCATTAAGGCTGAAGTGCATAACAGTTACTTTATCATGTGGTTCATTGTCAAAAAATGACTCTTCATCCCAATGGTCATAGTTTATTAAAAACTCTTGGCTTTTAAACTCTGTTTGTGTTGGAGAAAATATAGCTATTGATTTGTATATCTTATCATTGCTTACGATGACTATGGGAGATACGATATTTATATCATACTCACGAGAGAGTGCTTCAAGTGCTTCTATCTTATGTTTTGATTGAATAGCTATCATATTTTTTGGCATATATGTTAACTCTTTGAAAAAGTTGTTTAGTACATATTCGCCTAAAACTACTAAGTTTGCTCCCTTGTCTTTTGCATGAGCTATATAACTTTTTAGTTTTTTATTGCTTAGTGGTAGAGTTTGTAGTTGAAGAGCTGCTATCTTCAATGCTCTTCCTTGTCTTGATACTCTTCATATTCTAGTTTTACTTTTTCTAAAAGATTGGTAGCTTCTAGGAGTTTACTTTTACCCTCTTTGTAGAGTTTTATACTATCATTTAGAGTTATTTCAGGATTGTTTAGTTTTTGTAAAATTTCTTTTGCACTCTCTAACTTTGTTTCAAAATCAACTTCTTTCATCTATTTTAACTCCTCTTTTATATAGTGTTCAAACTTTTCATACTCGACTAAAAATGCATCATGTCCATAGTCACTATCAATAGCATGATATTTAAGATTGTACTTAAAATCAGACTCCATTAGTGTATCATAAATCTTTTTCATCTCACGAGGTAGAAATAGCAGATCACTAGAAAAACTTATCAAAGTAATATCTGATTTTATAAGGCTTAGTGAGTCTTCTAACGAGTCATGATTTCTTGTAGCATCGAAGTTATTTATAGCTTTTGTGATATATAGAAAACTTAGTGGATCAAACCATTGGATAAAGTTTTTTCCGTTGTAGTCTAAGTATCTCTCCACTTCATATCTTCCAAAAAGTTCATACAACCCATCAGTGCCAACATAGTTTCTACCAAATTTCTCTTGCATTGAGTTTGGAGAGAGGTAACTTATGTGTCCACACATACGACCAGTTGCAAGACCATTGAAACCTTTCTCTTTTAACTCATCTATATCATACTGTCCATTTTTAAATTCAGGATCTTTTATAACACTCTCTCTAGCTACTTTGTTAAATGCAATAGCCCAAGGACCAGTAGCATAAGTTGCGGCTAAAATGATATGTTTTTTGGCAAATGTAGGATATTCTATCG
>DQSO01000094.1 GCA_015663225.1 Campylobacterales bacterium | reverse complement strand
ATCTATTGTTGAGAGTAAAAACTCTAAAAACTTTAGAGTTATCTCTAACTTATCTTCTACATTTATTACTTCTGGAGTTTTAAGCCCCATAAATAAAACCTCTACTCTACTTTTAACAAACCCTAAAAACTCTCTCTCATCTTCTAAGTGCAAGCTTTTTTTAATAACTACATTTTTTTCTAACTCAAACTTTTCATCTAACTCTTTAATACTACTCATAACCAAATCTCTTAGTTCCATTTTGAAAGCCACCTTTCCAGTTTTATATAATCATCATCTTTTTTCATACGAGTAAAAAACTCTAAGACTTTAATATTTTTGTTTTTATATTTTTTTATATATTGCTGTAGCTCTTTATTTTCTGGCTCTTCTTCTAAAAGGTTTTTATAAATTTTTAGAGCTTCTATAAAATACCCTTGCCCCTCTAAAATTTTAGCTATAGTTAAAGTTTGCAAATCTATCTACCTACAACATATCTCAGCAATGATTGAACCAACTTCTGTAGTTAAACAAACTTCTTTTGCTCCAAAAGAAGCTGTATCTTTTGTTCTATAACCAAGAGCTAAAAACTCTTCAATAGAACTATCAATCTTATCAGCAATATCTGCTTTTTTAAAAGCAAATCTCATCATCATACTAGCACTTGCAATAGTTGCAATAGGATTAGCAATCCCCTGCCCTGCAATATCTGGAGCTGAACCATGTATAGGCTCATAAAGACCAACTTTTCCACCAATACTACTTGATGGTAAAAGCCCAATAGAACCACTTATCATACTAGCTTCATCACTTAGTATATCTCCAAAAAGGTTTGAAGTTAAAATTACATCAAACTGCTTTGGATCTCGAACAAGTTGCATCGCAGCATTATCAACATACATATGACTTAAACTTACTTCTGGATAATCTTTTGAAACTTCCTCAACAATCTCTCTCCAAAACTGACTAACTTCTAAAACATTTGCCTTATCAACACTACATACTTTTTTATCTCTTAACATTGCTGCTTCAAAAGCTTGTACTGCAATTCTTGTAACTTCCTCTTTAGAATAAACCATAGTATTAAATGCGGTATCTTCACCTTTTTCGCGAGGCTGTCCAAAATATATCCCACCAGTTAGCTCTCTAACTACCAATAAATCAACACCTCTAACAACTTCAGGCTTCAAACTACTAGCATCTACAAGTTGGTCATAAACCTTAACAGGTCTAAAGTTTGCATAAAGCTCTAAAGTCTTTCTAAGCCTTAAAAGTCCACTCTCTGGTCTTTTATCACGAGGAAGTCCATCCCACTGCTCTCCACCAATAGCACCAAAAAGCACTGCATCAGCACTCATGCAACTATCAATAGTCTCTTGTGGCAATGGATCACCCGTAATATCATAGGCACACCCACCCATAAGACATTCATCATAAGTTATTGTAAAATCTTCATTTGCGGTTACTGCATCTAAAACTTTTATGGCCTCATCAACTATCTCACCACCTATACCATCACCTTTTATAACTGTAACTTTGTATCTACTCATTTTGCTAACTCTTTCTTTGCCTGTTGCATTAATCCGCCACTTTTTATCAACTCTTGCATAAATTCTGGAATTGGACTAAATCTATAATCCTTACTAGTTGTAATATCTTTTATAACACCACTATCAAAATCGATCTCTATCTTATTGCCCTCACTAATCTCATCAGCTTCAGCCAATTCAAATATAGGAAGCCCCATATTAAAAGCATTTCTATAAAAAATTCTAGCAAAACTCTTAGCAACTATCGCACTAACTCCCGCAGCTTTTAGAGCTATTGGAGCATGTTCACGAGATGAGCCACAACCAAAATTTTCCCCAGCAACTATAACATCACCTCTACTCATCTTAGAAACAAACTCAGGGTCTGCATCTTCCATAACATATTTTGCTAACTCAGCTGGTTCAGAGGTATTTAGATACCTTGCTGCAATTATTAAATCTGTATCTATATTGTTACCAAACTTCCATACATTAGCAGTCGTTCCGCTCATATAACTATCCTTAAGCTCTAAATTTGAGGCTATTTTATCTAAATATCTTTAAGAAAAACTACTCTAACTCATTTAATTTTTTTTCATAACTTTCCAACATGATATCAAGCTCTTGGGTTGAGTTTTCAAGTCGCTCAAATAGACTCTCTATCTCTATATTAATCTTTCCTATCTCTTGTGATAGTTCCATTATAGCTGAGTTATCACGTCTATTTGATGCCTCTTCTAACTCACTATTTTTCTTATCTATCTCCTCTTCTAAAGAGATAATCTTCTCTTCACAAGAGCTAATCTCTTTTTTAAGAGGTGAACTCTCTTTACTTCGTTGTTTTATGAGATTTGATCGCTGTTTTTTATACTCTTTTGTACTCTTTTTACTCTTTACTTTAGCTCCACTATCTTCCTCATCTTCCCAACCTATCTTTTGTAAAAACTCATCATAACTACCATCAAAATATTCAGCTCCACCTCTGCGAAAGATAACTAAACAATCAGCAAGTCTACGAAGAAGCATCTCTGAGTGAGTAACCATTATAGTCGCACCATCAAAATTTTCAATCGCATCACAAAGAGAATCAATTGACTGCATATCAAGGTGATTTGTAGGCTCATCAAGAAGCAAAAGATTTGCAGGAGTTGCTATAATCTTACCAAGCATAACTCGACTTCTCTCTCCTCCACTTAGAACTTCTATCTTTTTATCTGCACTATCTCCACTAAACATCATAGTCCCACATATTGATCTTATTTGTGAGATACTCATATTTTTAACTGCTGTATTTATCTCATCTACTATTGTATTTTTTGGATTTAATCTCTCAATATTTGTCTGACCAAAATGTGCTAAAACAGTAGAGGGATGCAGTACAATATCTCCCTTATCATGCGGAAGTTCATTGGCTATATAGTTTAAAAGAGTTGATTTACCCTTACCATTTTTACCGATAATTGCAAGAGTTTTTCCACTCTCTAAGTTGAAACTTAAACCATCAAAAAGTAACTCATTTTTCTTATATCCAAAACCAAGATCTTCTGCCTTTAAAGTTATTTTAGCTGGAGTCTCTTTGTAGTTAAACCTAAAACTTAAATCAGCTTCACTCTCCAAACTTTCCATATCATCCATCTTCTCTAAAGCTTTTACTCTAGCTTGTGCCAAAGCAGCAGTTGAAGCTCTTGCTCTGTTTCTTGCTATAAAATCTTCTAACTCTTTTCTCTTTTTCTCTTGATTTGCTCTTGTTTTTTCATAAGTTTCATCGATTAAAGCTAAAGTTTCATAATACTTTTTAGTTCCACCCTCATATATCTGTAATCCTTTTCTTTGAATCCCCATCGTATGAGTTGTAACACTATCCATAAACTCTCGATCATGAGTGATAAGTATAACCTCACCTTTAAACTCTTTTATAAACTTTTTAAGCCATCTTAAAGAGGGTAAATCAAGGTAGTTAGTAGGCTCATCAAGAAGCAACATATGAGGCTGAGTTGCTAAGACTTTTGCTAGATTTATCCTTATCTGAAAACCACCAGAAAAACTTAGAGGGTCTCTTTCCAAATCCTCCCAACTAAATCCAAGTCCAAATAAAATCTTCTCTACCTTATAAAAATTATACTGCTCTTCCTCACTTAAAACTAAAGAACACTCCTCTCTTACTGTTTTTTCACTAAAAGAGATATGTTGAGAAAGTATACCTATTTTGTAATTTTTAGGTATCTTTATACTTCCTTCATCATAACTATCTTCTCCAACTATTATTTTAAAAAGAGTTGATTTTCCACTTCCATTTCGTCCGATAAGTCCTATCTTTTGATTTGGAATAATTTGTAAGTTTAAGTTTTTAAACACTCTCTGTCCACCAAAACTTTTTGAGAGATTTATAAGTTGTATCATATGAGTCCTATCTAGTTATTGATAAGATTATATCAATTTAGCTTAAGACTCTTCTCCATCTCTTCTACTTGTTTTAAATTGCTTATTTCAAACAGATAGCAAAAGCCTTGATAACAGAACATAAATATTACCAAGATTACTACTAAAAAAAATTCCATCTATCTACTCCTATCTCTTTAACTGATTTACAGTTTGTAGCATCTCATCAGATGTTGTCACTGCTTTTGAGTTTGCTTCATAAGCTCTTTGACCTGTAATAAGATCTGTCATCTCTTCAACAAGTTGTACATTACTCATCTCAACAAAACCTTGTCTTATAGCACCAAAACCTTCGATAGCAGCTGTTCCAGTTACTACATTTCCTGATGCTACTGTCTCTTGATAGTTATTATCTCCTAGTGAGTGTAGTCCTGCTGGATTTATAAAGTTTGCAAGTTCAATTTTACCAACTTGTTGAGGTTCAGTCTCTCCTGCGAGTATAACCGAAACTGTACCATCAGCTGCGATAGAGGTATTTACAACATTTTCTGGTATTGTGATTTCAGGAACCATTTTTAGTCCATCACTATTTACAATTGTTCCATTTCCATCAACTTTAAATGCACCATTTCTTGTATAACTTATTGTCCCATCAGGCATCTGAAGTTGAAAAAAACCATTTCCAGTTATTGCTAAATCAAATGAGTTTCCACTCTCTTTAAAGTTACCCTGTGTAAACTGCTTTACAACCGCAGTAGGACGACTTCCTAATCCAATCTCAATACCAGTAGGACTTCCTTGAGTTGAGCCATTTTCAACTCCAGCATACTCCATCACTTGATAAAAAAGATCAGCAAACTCTGCTCGTTGTTTTTTATATCCTATTGTATTTACATTTGCAATATTATTTGAAGTAACATCTATCTGAGTCTGTTGTGCCATCATTCCTGTAGCAGCTGTATATAGTGATCTAATCATTTTTTATCCTTATGCTCTAACTGATGCTAGTTTATTTATAGCATCAGAGTTTAAATCTGTCATATGTGTTGTCATTACTTTTTGGTATATCTCAACCATTCTATTTGAATCTATTAGTGAAACCATCTCTTTTACTGCATTTACATTACTCATATTTGCATATCCTTGTCGCACCAAATCATCTCCCTCTAGTTTTACTAATCTATCTTGCATATTTGGCATATCAAATAAAGAGTCTCCAACCTTTGCAAGTTCATTTAAGTTTTTTACTTTTCCAATAAAAATCTGCCCTATCTCTTTTCCATTTGCAGATACTATTCCACTATTTGATATAGTAAGATTAGAGTTTTTTGGAACTATAATAGAGTCATTTTCACTCTCTATAAAGTTATGAGGAAGCAGTCTATATCCCTCTTTAGTAACTATTGCTCCACTTTTATCTAGTGTAAATACACTTTGTGAAGTTAGTTTTACACCATTTGGAGTCTGTAGAGCAAAAAAACTATCTCCATTTTTTAGTCCAATATCTAGCTTATTTCCAGTTGGTCGCATATTTGTAGAGCTAAAATCAATATTTTTTTCTACAACTCTAGGAATTTTGTTTAAACTTCGATTAAAAAACTTTGCTGCCTCATCAGTTGAGTTTGCAAGTGGTAGTTCATCTCGTTCTCTTTGGAATATCCTTTCAAAGTTACCTATAACAAGACTATCTTTTTTATAACCAGTTGTATTTATATTTGCAAGATTATTTGTTGTAGTGTTCAAGATATTAAACTGAGTAACCATTGCACCAGCTGCTTGATAAAATCCACTCTGCATAGATAACTCCTTAAAAATATTTATAAAATATAAAGCAAAAAGTATGCCAGTTTTTATTAAGGTAAATTATTTCATTTTTTTTTACGAATTGTTTAAAAAAGTTTTATTTACAAGATTATATTAAAACTTTTTAGGTATAATGTTAAGATTTTAGTTGCTATTTGTTGATAATAGACATATTATTATTATAACTATCGCAAGGAAGCCAAATATATGAGCACTGCAAAACAATTAAACAAGAGACTTGAAGACCTTTTTAATCTACATAAAAATGACTATTTAACTTATGAGGAGTTAATGAATGCTTTTACAAAACAACCAACTGCTTCTAACTCTAAAAAAATATTAACACTTTTAACTAAAAATGGTGTTAAACTTATCTCATCAGCTGAGATTGCAAAGATAAGAAACAAGATTGAAGCACAAGAAGCTGAGATTGAGAGACAAAAGATACAAGATGAAGCACTAGCTGAAAATTTCAACTTATCTAAAGAGAAAGAACTTTTAGAGTGGAGTAGAAGTGACTCTCCTGTTAGAATGTATCTAAGAGAGATGGGTCAAGTTGCACTTTTAACAAAAGAAGAGGAGATAGAGATAAGTCAACAGATGGAACTTGGTGAAGATATTATTATCGATGCATTTTGTTCTGTTCCATATCTTGTAAACTTTATACTTGATTATAAAGAAGCTCTTTTAAATAGAGAGAGAAAAGTTAAAGAACTTTTTAGAAGTTTTGACGATGAAACAGAAAAATCAACTGATGCAAATAGTGAATCTGATGTAGAAGAGAGTATAGAAGAAGAGATAGACACAAAAAAAACTAAAAGTGATAACAATCGAGATAAAAAAATTATAGAGAGTTTTAAACAACTAGAAAAGGCTAAAAAAGATTGGGAAAAATTTACATCTTCACTTTTAGAAATAGCAGATAAACAAAGTGATGAAGAAAAACTTCATAATGACCTAACTCTATCATATAAGAAAAAAATACTTAAAGAGAAACTTATGGATTTAGGTCCAACAAGTAAACTTATAAATGCACTTGTAAGATCAATGGAAACATCTCTTAAAAGTGACGATAGTTTTGATAGGGAATTAAAAAAATTAGAGTATAAACTACCACTTTTCAATGATACTTTAAAAGAAAATCATGTAAAAATATTAGAAAATATCATCAACATGACTAAAGAAGAGATATTAAACTCTGTACCTGAAGCTACAATGGTTTCAACTTATATGGAGATAAAAAAACTTTTTCAAACAAAAGAGGCAAGTAAAGATAGTTTTGATTTAGAACCAGAGAGACTAAAAGAGATAATCGAGCAGATAAAAAGAGGTAAAGTTATAGCTGACACTTCAAAATCAAGAATGGCAAGAAGTAACCTTCGTCTTGTTGTATCTATTGCAAAAAGATATACAAACCGTGGTTTACCATTTTTAGACCTTATTCAAGAGGGAAATATCGGACTTATGAAAGCTGTTGATAAGTTTGAGTATAAAAAAGGTTATAAGTTCTCAACATATGCAACATGGTGGATTCGTCAAGCGATAAGTAGAGCAATCGCAGATCAAGCTAAAACCATCAGAATCCCTATCCACATGATAGAGACTATAAATAGAATAAACAAGATAACAAGACGACACCTACAAGAAAATGGACAAGAGCCAACTCTTGATGAGATAGCAGAAGAAGTAGGACTAAGTGTTGATAAAGTTAAAAATGTAATAAAAATCACAAAAGAGCCTATCAGTCTTGAAGCACCAATAGGAAATGAAGATGATGGAAAGTTTGGTGACTTTGTAGAGGATAAAAAATCAATTGCTCCAATAGAGTTTATGCTTAAAAATGATCTTAAAGGTCAAATTGATGATGTACTAGACCAGCTAAATGAAAGAGAGAGAGCAGTAGTTCGTATGAGATTTGGTCTTATGAGTGATGAGAGTGATAGAACTTTAGAAGAGATTGGTAAAGAGTTAAATGTAACAAGAGAGAGAGTAAGACAGATAGAAAACTCAGCAATAAAAAAACTAAAACACCCTAAAGTAGGAAGAAAACTTAAAAACTATATAGAGGAATAAAAAACCTCTATATAATCGTTAAAATATAGTTAAATCCCTGATAACTCCCACCAGCACAAATAGCAGCAACAACCCCAGCAACTAAATCATCACCCATAACACCAAGTCCACCTTTTACATCTGTATCAATTCGACCAATAATAGAAGGTTTCCAAATATCAAAAAGTCTAAAAAATCCGATACTAAGTAAAACTAAAACCCAAGACTGAGTCAAACTAGCCCCAACAATAGAAAAAGTAAGCCAGATACCAGCAACTTCATCAACAACTATCTCACTATTATCATGCTCCCCACTTATCTTCTCATCTTTATCAATCTCACTAATAGCTACAATCGAAATTAAAATAGTAAGTAAAAACAAAGTTGAAAATCCAATCATAGTAGCAATTAAATATCCAACTACTGCCCCAGCAAATGTTCCCCAAGTACCAGGGGCTTTAGGCAACAATCCACTATAACCAAATGTTAAAAAAAATCTTCTCAAATTAATGCCTTTAAATAATTTATATTTTTATTATACTAAAAAATTAAGTCAAAGAGACAGTTTGATGCAAATCCATAATCTTAGTATAAAATTTCTCTTCATCAATCTCTTCTAAAAGCCCATCATTTGGGAAGGAATCAGGAAATTTTCTTCTTATCTTTTTAAATCTATTTTGATAAAGATTACTTAAAAATATAGCTGAAATCTCTTTTCTTACAAGTATAGCAGGAGGAAGTACACCTTGTAGTATAATCTCCTCTATAAACTCACTATCATATGATATATGATGATGAGAACCATGTGGACAAGTTCTTATACTTACCAATGTTTTACACTTATTACAATAGACAAACTCACTACTAACCTCAATATCAATACCAATATCACCAAACCTATCAGCTATAGAATTTATTCCATCTGACTCATAAAACAGACCAATACCAGAGTGATTTTGTCCTATTGCTATAGTATTGCAACCAAAATTTTCAGCAGCTATTGCATCTAAAACTACATTGTTATATCCAGCAAAAATATATGTATTTTCAAATGGTACTATCATAACTCTATTTTTTGGT
>DQSO01000086.1 GCA_015663225.1 Campylobacterales bacterium | reverse complement strand
CCAAATTTAGGTACCTATTTTTTTGATACACTTATTGCAGATATAGAGTCTTTATCATTTTATGGTGGGGTACATACTAAATATTTTGGACTATATAGAATGTTAGCTAAGAGGTTTCCATATGCTATATATTATGATATTAAAGATAACACAGTTGTAGTATATGCAGTATTAGACTTGCGAGCAAACCCTTTAAAAAATCATCAAAAGATACAAAGTAGAAATTAAAAATTAAAAATTACACCTACCTGTTTTAGTATATTCTGATACTTTTAGTGGTTATCATGTGAAAGCAAATTGCATAAGTTCAAATACATTTGACATATCGTACGATATATGGTACTATTTAAAAAGGAGATTTTATGACAAAAATAATGACTGCTAGCCAAGCAAGAGCAAATATATACAAAATCATGGATGAAACAGCCCAAACACATCAACCTATCATAATCACAGGTAAAAGAAATAATGTTGTAATGCTTTCACAAGAAGACTGGAATGCTATAGAAGAGACTCTTTACTTAAATTCAATTCCAAATATGGCTTCATCAATTATTGATTCTATGAATGCATCTGATAGTGAGTTTAGTGAAGATGTTGAGTGGTGAAATACAAAGTTATATATTCAAAACAAGCACTAAAAGATGCTAAAAAACTATCATCTGCTAACCTAGCTAAAAAAGCCCAAGAACTTATCAAACTTATCAAAGAAAACCCATTTAAAAAACCTCCTCCTTATGAAAAGTTAATTGGAAATTTATATGGTTCATACTCACGAAGAATAAATATCAAACATAGAATTGTCTATGAAGTAAGAGAGGATCAAAAACTTATCAGAGTATCAAGGATGTGGACCCACTATGGAGATTAGAGGCTAAACCCTCTACCCTTTATCTCTAGCTAAATATTTACCCGTTAAGTTTATAAAAAGCACTATAACCGTTAGTACAAATGAAGCTGCCCATGCTAAATCTCGACTTGCACTATCGGGGTAGTTTGCAAGATTGTAGATACTAACTGTTAGTGAGGGGAACTGTCCAGTTAAATCCATCGTAAAGTATGAGTTGTTAGCTGAAGTAAAAAGCAACGGTGCGGTCTCTCCGACTATTCTAGCAAATGCTAAAAGCATTCCTGTTGCGATGCCTACTTTTGCAGTTCTTACTACTATTTGCATGATTATTTTATGTTTACTTCCACCAAGTGCTATTCCTGCTTCTCTTAGTTCTTTTGGAACAAGTGATAACATATTGTCTGTTGTTGAGATTATGATAGGTATCATCATGATTGAGAGTGCCACTGAACCTGCCCAACCGTTGTATTGATTTACTGGAGCAACCATCATAGCAAATACAAATACACCTATGACGATAGAAGGTGCACTCATCATAACATCACTAAGATTTCTAATAATAGAAGCTAGAAGACTATTATTACCATACTCTCGCAGATAAATTCCTGCCATCATACCAACTGGAACTCCAATAGCAGTAGCGATAAGTGCCATAGTAAACTGTCCAACTAGAAGATTTCTAATCCCTCCTTGAACCAAATCTTTGAAAAATATATCAAAGTTTAAAGCCCCTATCCCTTTCATACTCAAAACTATCAGTATCCAAAATAAAAATGATATACCAATAATCGCTGAGAGAGTTGAAAGAACTAAAACAACTCGATTTAGAAGAAGTCTATTCATCTTTCTCTCCTTAAAAAGTAAAACTTAGCAACTGATATGATGATAAAACTCAAAATAAATAGTATTAGTGCAAGATAGAACATAGAAGAGAGTTCCAAATCATCAGCTTCAGCAAAGTTGTTTGCTAAAAGTACAGGTATAGAGGTGGTTGGATCTGTTAGTGAAGTTGGCATTCTTAAAACTGAACCAATCAAAAATGCAACTGCCATAGTCTCACCCAAAGCTCGTCCAAGAGCAAGTATGATAGAACCTATAATCCCAGCTTTTGAGTATGGCATGATAACATCTTTGATAACTTCAAACTTTGTAGCACCCATCGCATAGGCACTCTCTTTTAAAACATCAGGTGTTGTATTCATAGAGTCTTTTGTGATTGCAGACATAAAAGGGATTATCATGATAGCAAGAACAAGCCCAGCCGTCAAAAGCCCAATCCCGGTCCCACCAAATACACTTTGAATAATAGGAGCAAAATAAAACAACCCCCACATACCATAGATAATACTAGGAATAGCAGCCAAAAGTTCAATAGCAATAGAAACAGGCTTTATCAAAAAAGATGGTGCAACTTCTGTTAAAAATATAGCAATACCCATAGCGATAGGAGTAGCAACAATCATCGCAATAATAGTCGCATAAAGAGTTCCTACAATAGGTACTAAACCACCAAATACTCCACCCTCATCATCCTCACCAACTTCCCAAATATTGTCAAACAAAAATCCAAATCCAAACTCACTAATAGAGTCTTTAGAGTATAGAAAAAGTATCGTAAATATCCCTAAAAGTAGAAAAAAGGATAAAGAAGCAGAAAACAATGAGAAGCTTCTAAAAACTCTTGCACCCATAAATATACCTTTTGTTATTTTTATGAGTTTAACTTAGTTTTATTACAAGATGGTTACATTTTTACAAAACTATTCACTGCTCACTTATTTGTAAAAAGTTATGAGCCAAAATGAAAAGATTAAAAGTAGCATTTGGTATTTTATCTGCTTGGTTGGTTAGTATTTACAAAAGTTAAGTGAATTTCACTTTAGTTTTGTTACAATTATCTATAAATAAATTATTGGAGTTTATCATGCAAACAATAGCCGTGCAAATTAAAGATAATTATGTGCAAAATTTTATCAGTTATGTTAATAAGAATAGTGAAAATATTAGTATAACTAAAGATAAAAATTTGGAATATGACCCATATTTTTATGAGAGAAAAAAAAAGTTGCATCAAATTAGAAATGATGTAAAAAATGGAAAAATGCGACTGCTAACCCAAGAAGAGTCAGATGATGAAATTGAATTGTTTTTTAAAGAACTAGAAAACAATTAGTGAAAATAATAGGAACTGAAGAGTATCAAAAGGAACTACTAGCAATTTTAAAATATATTGCTAAAGACAAGATAAGTGCAAGTAGAAAATTCAAACAAGACTTAAATATACAAATTAATCAAATCCCTATCTTCCCATATAAATATAGACCATCACTTTACTTTGACAATGAAAATATCAGAGATATGACATTTAAGAGATATACCATAAACTATGAAATTGATTTAAATAAAAATACAATATTTATACTTAGTATATTTAATCAAAATAAGCCGTCATAGAAATTAAGATACAACTATAATCCGGTGACAGTGTATATATTTTTACAAAACTATT
>DQSO01000052.1 GCA_015663225.1 Campylobacterales bacterium | reverse complement strand
AAGAAGCTATACAAACTCATGATAATAGTATCGTAGGAAAAAGAGATAAAGAGCTTGAAGAGATTTATGAGGATTATATTAGTTCAATAAAAGAGTAATATGTTACACTAAACAAAGATACCATCATAGGTATCTTTTAGGTACAGCAGGTGATTGCTAGAAATAGAGGAAAGTCCGAGCTGCAGTGAGATAGGGTTTTGTCTAACGGACAACCGAGGTAACTCGAGGGACAGTGCAACAGAAAGTATACCGCCATTTATGGTAAGGGTGAAACGGTAAGGTAAGAGCTTACCAGCACTTTGAGCGATCTAGGTGGCTATGTAAACCCAACCCGCAGCAAGAAGAGTATGGTAAAAATCTCACAATTTATCTCTTTGCTAAAGCTCTTTTGTAAAAAAGAGACCAGACAAATAATCACCCAATACAAAACTCGGCTTATAGCTGTACCTTTATAAGAGATATTTAGATAAAATACAAACTAAATTTAATATATTAACTTTTAGGTGAGTACAAATGAAGATATATATCGCAACAGACCATGCTGGTGTTGTTATCAAAGATGATGTAAAAAATATGCTTGACAATCTTGAGTGTAAAGTTATAGATTTAGGGCCACAAACAACTGATCGTGTAAACTATACTGACTTTGCACATGACCTTTCAAACAAAGTACTAGAAGATATTGGTAGTTTTGGGATACTGATCTGTGGAACAGGTATCGGTATGAGTCTAGCCGCAAATAAACACTCTGGTATAAGAGCTGCTCTTTGTCATGATGCTTATACAGCACAGATGGCAAGAAAACACAACGATGCAAATATTTTATGCTTTGGTCAAAGAGTCGTTGGACTTGGCACTATAGAATCTATGCTAGAAGCTTGGGTCAAAACTGAGTTTGCAGGTGGCAGACATGCTACTAGAGTTGAACTAATAGAGAAATTTTAAAATGTTAACAGCATGGATGAGTTATACAATATTTATATTTGCAATACTCTACCTGCTTGTCATGTTAAACTATACAAAATCACTACGCAAAAAAGAGAGATTGTCGATACTACAAAGAGATAGAAATATTAGTGATTTGAAGATTTTGATTAAAAAGTATAGAGTACAACTTCAACGATCACTTGGTGACATAGATATTCTTACTGATGAACTAGCATCAGTAAGAAATGATTTAAAAACAATAAGAGCTAAAAACTCTCACCAGCGACTTGAAAATGATCAACTTTTGGATAAAATAAAAGAGCTAGAAGATAGAATAGAAGCATTGATATAAAAGGATATATATGAGTATTGAAGTAGTTGGTTTTTTAGCATTTAGTTTTTTGATTGCTGTTTTGGTTGGTGCAAAGTTTTTTATTTTTAAGGATTAGATATGAAAGTTTTAACTGATGAAGCAAGAGCAACGATATATGATTCGATAAGAGATATAAAAGACTTTCCTAAAGAGGGAGTAGTTTTTAAAGATATTACAACACTTTTAAATAACCCCAAAGCTTACAAACTTCTAATGGATCACCTAGAGGCAAGATACGAAGATTTCAACTTAGACTATATTGCAGGTATTGATGCTCGTGGTTTTATATTTGGAGCAGCACTTGCTGATAGGTTAAATATTGCATTTGTTCCTATACGAAAAAAAGGTAAACTTCCTTCAACTACTATCAGTGAAAAATATACACTAGAATACGGTATAGATGAAGTAGAGATTCACTTAGATGCGTTTCATGAGAAAAAAGGTGTTAGAGTCCTTGTCATCGATGATTTGATAGCTACTGGTGGAACTGCATCAGCAGCAGTAAACCTTGTAAATAAATCTGGTGCGATATGTGTTGAGAGTTGTTTTATCATAAATCTTACATTTTTAAATGGTAGTGAAAAATTAGACTCACCTGTATATAGTATTTTAGAAATTTAAAAGGAGATAAAAGTGTATATTCCTAAACTCTCAAAATTTGACCCTGATTCAAATGGTCATTTTGGTATATATGGAGGTAGATATGTTCCTGAAACATTGATGCCCGTACTGTTAGACTTAGATGAGAGTTATAAAAAGATTAGATTTGATAAAGATTTTTGGAGTGAAGTTGACTACTACTATAAAGAGTATGTAGGTCGACCAAACCCTCTCTATTTTGCTGAAAATATATCAAAAGAGATTGGGGCGAAAGTCTATCTAAAAAGAGAAGATTTAAATCATACTGGAGCTCACAAGATAAACCATACAGTAGCTCAAGCAATTTTAGCAAAAAGGCTTGGAAAGAAAAAAGTTATAGCAGAAACTGGTGCTGGTCAACATGGTGTGGCTACTGCTACTGTTGCAGCTTTATTTGGACTAGAGTGTGAGATATTTATGGGGGAAAAAGATGTTAAGCGACAGGAGTTAAATGTTTTTCGCATGAAACTTCTTGGAGCTAAAGTTCATTCAGTAAAAAGTGGTAGCCAAACTCTAAAAGACGCTATGAATGATGCGATAAGACACTGGGTAACTCATGCTCGTGATACTTACTATATCATAGGAACTGTTGCTGGTCCTCATCCATATCCACTTATGATACGAGATATTCAATCAATCATAGGAAGCGAAGCAAGAGCTCAGATACTAGAAAAAGAGAATACTCTTCCAGATTTCGTAGTTGCATGTATCGGTGGAGGAAGTAATGCTCTTGGGATTTTCAACCACTTT
>DQSO01000189.1 GCA_015663225.1 Campylobacterales bacterium | reverse complement strand
TGCTCGTCCTGCAATTTGTATTACCTCATTTGGCATAAGTGGTCTTTGTTTTGTACCATCAAACTTGCTATCTGCTGTAAAAATGATAGTTTCTATAGGTAGATTTAATCCCATTGCTATAGCATCGGTTGCTACAAGTATATCGCTTTCGCCATCTCTAAATCTTCTAGCTTCCTCTCTTCTAACTTCTGGAGATAAGTTACCATAAAGTACAGATACCTTGTGATGTTTTGATAATTTTGATTTTAGTTCTAAAACTTTTGTGCGAGAAAATGCAATAAATGCTGTATGCTTTTTTATATGTTTTAATGAAGTTGGCTTTTGTAAAACTTCAAGTGGTACTTTTCTTTTAAACTTTACTACTTTTAAATCCTCTTCAAGATACTCTGCGATTTGTTTGATTGCTGAGAGTGCATTGACACTTCCAGTCATAATAACTTTATCTGCGGGTGCTCCAACTATTGCATTGACCCATGCCCACCCACGATCACTATCTTCTATCATTTGTACTTCATCTATGACACATATATCTACATCAAACTCAAAGTTTATCATTTCTATAGTTGAACACATATGCCCAGCATCATCATCTATCTTCTCTTCTTCACCTGTAATAAGTGAAATAGGAATATCTTGCTCTTTTAGATACTCATAGTTTTCAAGTGCTAAAAGCCTTAAAGGGGCTAAGTAGATACCACAATCAGCTTTTATAAGTTCTTGCATAGCCTGATAAGTTTTTCCACTATTTGTAGGTCCAACAAAAAAATAAAGTTCTCGTTTTTTCTCTCTTGCTATTGGAAATGTTGATTTTAAATCACAGTTTAATAGTCTATTTAGTTGCTCTTTAAATGATTGATTCTTCATAGCATGATAATATCAAAAATAAGATATTATAAGCCAACTATTAAAATCAGGAGATCTCATTGGATATTTTTCAAGCTATTGTTTTAGGTATTGTTGAGGGGTTTACAGAGTTTTTGCCTATAAGTTCCACAGGTCACATGATAGTTGTAGCTGACTGGATGAAGATGGATGAAAATGCTGAAAATAAAGCTTTTATGGTCATTATTCAACTTGCTGCGATACTTGCTGTTGTTTTAAACTATAAAGATAAGTTTAGTTTTTCAAAGATAAACCTTTGGATAAAAGTTATGATAGCTTTTTTACCATTGGCTGGAGTTGGTTTTATCTTTAAAGAGCTCATAAAATCCTCTTTTACCCCACAAATTGTTGCATATATGTTTATCATAGGAGGTATTGTTTTTTTAATAGTTGAATATTTTTACAAAGAGAAAGAGCATGATATAGATGATGTTGAAGATATTAGTTATAAACAAGCCGGATGGATTGGATTTGCTCAGATTTTTGCTTTGATACCTGGAACTAGTCGGGCGGGTGCTTCTATCATCGGTGCATTGTTGGTTGGGTTATCACGAAAAGCTTCCTCTGAGTTCTCATTTTTGTTAGCAGTACCAGTTATGATAGTTACTAGTGGTTATGATATTTTAAAGCACTATGATGAGTTTACAAATGAGAGTGTGACCACACTAGCTATTGGATTTGTTACAGCATTTATTGTGGCTTATTTTACTATGAAACTATTTATAGTATTTTTGCAGAAGTTTACATTTACGGCTTTTGGTATTTATAGAATTTTGTTTGGTATTGGGTTATTATTATGGATTTAAGCAAACATTTAGAAAAAAAAAGATAACATCGCGGACTAAAATACACAATTATAAGGGTTAAATTATGGCAAATCATAAGTCAGCGTTAAAAAGAGCAAGACAAACAGTTAAAAGAACAGAGAGAAACAGATTTTATAAAACTAGAATTAAAAATATTACTAGAGCTATAAATGAAGCAGTAGAAGCAAATGATGTTGAAAAAGCAACTACAGCTTTAAAACTTGCTAACAAAAACTTTCATGCTTATGTAAGTAAAGGTATTTTAAAGAAAAATACAGCTGCTAGAAAAGTTAGTAGATTAACTAGATTAGTAAATAAGATGGTTAGCGAAGCTGCATAAGCAGTTTTATTTCCATAACTGCTAAAATATGCTAAAAGAAAAACTTCAACCTTTCATAGATAGGTATGATGAGATAACTTCACTTCTATCTTCTCCTGAGATTGCAACGGATATAAAAAGGATGACTGAACTCTCAAAAGAGCAATCAGGTATCGAAAAAATTGTAAATAAAGCAAAAGAGTATATTGACATTTGTCAAGATATAGCAGATAATAAAGAGATGCTAGAAGATAAAGAGATGGCAGAACTTGCAAAAGAAGAGCTTAAAGAGCTTGAACCTTTAAAAGCAACAATCGAAGAAGATATTAAAATCCTTCTACTTCCAACAGATCCAAATGATAATAGAAATGTTTATGTAGAGATGCGAGCTGGAGCTGGTGGTGATGAAGCTGCTATCTTTGTTGGTGATCTTTTCAAAGCTTATACTAGATATGCAGAAAACAGTGGATGGAAAATAGAAGTTGTATCTTCAAGCGAAGGTACAATAGAGGGTTTTAAAGAACTTATCTTACTTATCAAAGGCGAGGGTGCATACTCAAGACTTAAATACGAAGGTGGAACTCACAGGGTTCAAAGAGTGCCAGCAACTGAGTCTCAAGGACGAGTTCATACAAGT
>DQSO01000143.1 GCA_015663225.1 Campylobacterales bacterium | reverse complement strand
TAGATATTTTGATTATATTTCAAATAAATATATCTTACATAATTTTAAAATAGTTTTACAAGATCAGACACTTAGCACTCAAACTGAACTAAATCCTAAAAAAAATAGATATATACTCTATAAAACTATAGCGCTTTTAATATTTGCATTTTTATTGATTGTAATATTTATTATTAAGAGAAAGTATTTTGCTTTAGTATTGGCTATATTGATATTGATTTATGTTGGATATACAAATATACCTATGAACTCTGTTATGCTAAAAAAAGGAACAGGATTAAAGATACTTCCTACTCAAAACTCTACTGTCTTTTATATACTAGAAGATGATATAAGTGTTGATATAGTTCACACGAGAGGAAAGTATATTAAGGTATTGCTAGAAAATAAGAAAATTGGGTGGATTAACTCTGATGATATTTAAAAAGTTAAAAGCAGTTTGGATTCTTATAGAGTTTATTATAACTGTAAGTTTTGTTTTAGGAATAATGAAGATTTTTAGAAAATACAATTGGCCGATAAGAAGAGTTTGGGCAAAAATGCAAAGATTTTTACTTGGAGTTGATCTTGAAGTTATTGGTAAGCCTGATTTGGAAGCAAAGCTTCTTATAATAAATCATCAAAGCCTTTTAGATATTGTGATTTTAGATGGAGATTATCCTAAAAATATAGCTTGGGTTGCAAAAAAAGAGATAGCAGATATCTTCTTTTTTGGACATATATTAAAGATTCCTCGCATGATAATCATAGATAGAGAGAGTAAAACCTCACTAATAAAACTTTTTAAAGATAGTAAAGATAGAGTTGAAAATGGTAGAGTTGTTGCTATCTTTCCAGAAGGTACAAGAGGCAGTGGAGATGATATTCAAAAGTTTAAAGTAGGTGCTAAATTGTTGGCACAAAAGTTAGGTTTAAAAGTACAACCAGTAGTTTTGATTGGGACTAGAAAGTTGTTAGATTCACAAAACTTTACAGCTACTAGAGGGAAAGTTAAACTTATATATCTTGATAGTATAGATCCTAAAGATGATAAAGATTGGTATAAAAACATAAGGATACTTATGCAAAAAACACTAGATAAAGAACTCTCATTAACTAAAGATTAAAATTAATCTGATAAAATCCATATTTATAAAAATTTAGGAGAGTAACAGATGAGCAAACACGAATTTCAAACTGAGGTTTCACAACTTTTAAACCTTATGATTAATTCACTATATTCAAATAAAGAGATCTTTTTAAGAGAGTTAATTTCAAACTCATCAGATGCACTTGATAAGTTAAAGTATTTAACACTTACTGATGAAAAATATAAAGATTTAGATTTTGAACCTCGTATTGATATAAAACTGGACGAAGAGGGTAAAACTCTAACTCTTAGTGATAGTGGTATTGGTATGAGTGAAGATGAGTTAATAAGTAATTTAGGAACAATCGCTAAAAGTGGAACAAAAGCTTTTATGGATGCACTTGATAAAGATAAAAAAGGTGATAGTGATTTAATAGGTCAGTTTGGAGTTGGTTTTTACTCTGCATTTATGGTGGCAGACAAGATAGATGTTATAACTAAAAAAGTTGGAAGTGAAAAAGCTTATAAGTGGAGTAGTAGTGCTGGGAGTAGTTATGAGATTAGTGAAGTTTCTAAAGAGAGTGTTGGAACACAGATAATCCTTCATATCAAAGATGACTCAGTAGAGTATCTCAAAGAGTATAGAGTAGAAGCTATTATTAGTAAGTATTCAAATCATATTCCTTTTGCTATATTTTTAGAAAAAATCAAAGAAGAAGATGATAAAAAAGAGGTAGTTAAAGAGCAAATAAACAAAGCTTTAGCTATCTGGAGACTGAATAAGAGTGAACTTAAAAAAGATGATTACAATAATTTCTATAGCCAAAGTTTTCATGATAATCAAGAGCCATTCTCTTATGTACATACAAAAGCAGAGGGTGTTTTAGAGTATTCAACTTTGTTTTATATTCCTAAAAAAGCACCATTTGATATGTTTAGAGTTGATTATCAATCAGGACTTAAGCTCTATGTTAAAAGAGTATTTATTAGCGATGATGATAAAGAGTTATTGCCAACATACTTAAGATTTATTAGAGGTATTATAGATGTTGAAGAGTTACCACTAAATGTAAGTCGTGAGATACTTCAAGAAAACATAGTTTTAACAAAAGTAAAACAAGCATCAGTCAAAAAGATTTTAGGTGAGCTTAAAAAGTTAAAAAAGAAAGATTTTGATAAGTATAAAGAGTTTTATAGTGAGTTTGGAAAGGTGCTTAAAGAGGGCATCATGAGTGAGTTTGACAATAGAGAACTACTTTTAGAACTACTACTATTTAAGTCATCAAAATCTGATGAGCTGATAGACTTTGAAACTTATGTTGCAAATATGAAAGAGGATCAAAAAGAGATTTTTTATCTAACTGGAGAAGATGCAAATATGCTTAAAAACTCTCCACATATAGAGGACTTCAATGAAAAAGGTATAGAGGTTCTGCTTCTTGATGATGAAGTGGATACTATCGTAATACCTCAGATTGGTCTATTTAAAGAGAAGCCTTTAAAATCAGTAACAGAGGTAGAAGTCAAAGATGATGATACTACGGACGATGAAGTTAAAAAAGATTTTGTTGAAGTTTTGCTTAAGATGAAAGAACAACTTAAAGATGATGTTAAAGATGTT
>DQSO01000090.1 GCA_015663225.1 Campylobacterales bacterium | reverse complement strand
TTGAAAAGTTTTCAAATATTTTTAACTGGATAAAGTTCTCTTTTTCTGGAAACTCTGTAATAAAAAGTGAGAAGAAAGATGCCCTACTCGCTACGATGGCGATACCTGGGATTTTTTAAAGAACAACAGAATATCATAGGTATGTTTGAAAAATCAATGCGATTAATTGTTTATAATCAAACAAAAATAAATCTAGCAAATAGTGATAAAAATATTATTTTAATAGAACCTAAAACTTCAAACTTTAAGACATTTCACTTTCATAAGTTCAAAGAAATCCGTAAAGTTGGCAAAGAACTACTTAATATACACTTATTTACTAAGATATAGTAAAATAGATAAAACCAAATAAAAGGAGATATTATGAAATTAGTTAAACATACAGTAGTTGTTGCACTTGCGATAATACTACTAGCTGGTTGTACAGGAAGTAGCTATGCTGGACAAAACACTAAACAAGGTGCGATTCTTGGTGGGATTGCTGGTGCTGTTATCGGTAGTGCTACTGGAGATGGTAGTAGTCAAAGAATGATTAGAGGAGCTTTGATTGGTAGTGCAGTTGGTGGCAGTATAGGGTATGCACAAGATAACCCATAGAGTTAACACAGAGGTGGAATAAAGTTATTCCACCTCTTTAAAAAATCAATAATTTAAATTTTAGGAACAATTTTTGCTGTATCTTTAAAAAACTTTAAGGCTATCTATGCAAAAACCTATTTTTAATCCTTCTATTTTTACAAAAGATGATATATCATGTGAGAATATTGAACTAAAATTATCAAAGATATTTAGTAAATTTTCAAATATCAATAAAGATTCACTTATTTTAGATTTTGGTTGTGGCGATGGTAAAATTGCTAAGACTATTATTGAAAAATTTGATTGCAATATTATCGGTGTAGATATAGCTAAAAAAGCAAGAGAAATTGCTTCAAAAAATAATCCTAAAAACTTTAAAACTCTCTCACCAAAACAATTTCAAGAGAGTGTTATTAATGGACTGAGATTTGATATGGCTTTGGTTTTAGATGTGATTGAGTATTCCCCATCTCCCATTGTTGATTTGTCGTTGATAAAGGCTTCACTAAAAGATGATGCTTTAGTTTATCTTACAACTTCAAAAGATAATAAGATTCCAACAAAAGATGGATTTTTAAATCTTGATACTAACAAAGATGAGATAATCTCATTTTTACTAAAGAGTGTTGGCGAGGATATATTTAAAAATAAGCGACTTGGTTTTAGTGAAGAGGTTAGTCTTGGTGTACAAGAAGCTATTAAATCATATAAAGAGAAGGATTTTTTTAGAGCAGAAAAGATATATGATAGACTTATAAAGTTATATCCATACTATAGTGAGCTAAGAAACTCAGCAGGTGTTGTTTGTAAAGCACAAAAAAAATATAAAAAAGCAAAAAAGCTATATCAAAGTGCAATTGTTTTAAATCCAACAGATGCTTTTATATATAGCAACTATTCAAATCTTCTAAAAGATTCAAAACATCTTAAAGAGTCTTTAATAGCGATAAAAAAAGCGATAAGATGTGATAGTAAAAATCCAAATCATTTTAACACTTTAGGAATAATATATGAGAAACTAAAAGATGATAACATAGCTCTACTCTCTTATCAAAAAGCTATAGAACTTGATTTGGGATTTTCAAAAGCTATCAATAATCTTGCAGTTTTATTTTATAATAAAAAAGAGTATAAAAAAGCAATAGAGAACTTTAAAGAAGCTCTTAGAGTTGATAGTAAATACTACGAAGTATATAGTAATCTAGGGGCTACTTATAACAAGATAAAAGAGTATGACAATGCTATAAAAAATCTTGATTTAGCGATAAAGTATAACCCTAAAAATGCAGGTGCATATACAAACCTAGGAAATGTATACAATAAACTAGACAGATATAAAGAGGCTGCAAAACTGCATCTAAAATCTATAAAACTTGATCCTGAGGGGGTAAATGCATACTCTAACCTTGCTAACTCTTATAAAAGTTTGGGTTATTTTAAAAAGGCAAAAGAGAACTATCTTAAAGCTATTGAACTTGATCCAAACTTCACAAATGCTCACTTTGATTTAGCTACTACATATCTACATAGTTGTGATTTTATAAATGGATTTAGGCAGTATGAGAAGAGATTTGATAAAGAGGAGATGAAAGGTCATCTTTTTAAATATAGAGATGTTTTTAGCAAACCAAGATTAACGATGAAAAGTGAAGCTAAGGGTAAAAAAGTTCTAGTACATAGTGAACAAGGATTTGGAGATAGTATACAGTTTGCACGATTTGTCCCTCTTTTAAAAGAGAAGTTTGGTTGTGAAGTGATACTTCAATGTAGAGATGAGTTAAAGAGTCTTTTTGAGAACTCGATAGAGGGTGTTAGTTATTTTTATAAAAGAGATAGTGAAGATACTCCAGAGTTTGACTTTCAAATAGCAATGCTCTCTCTACCTCACCTTTTTAAAATCGCGACAGTTGATGATATACCAAAAACAGATGAAGCATATCTCTTTTCAAATGAGACAATAAAGATAAACGATAACAAAAAAGTAAAAATAGGTATATGTTGGGGTGCTAGTGTAACTGGCGAGAGTTTTGAGGGTAAAGTTTTTGATATAAAAGAGTTTGATTCCATTATTAAAAGTGAAAAAATAGAGGTCTATTCACTTCAAGTTGGAGAAAAGTCAAAAGATATTAATGAAAATGGATATCTTGACGATATAGTTGATATGAGTGAAAAGTTAGATAGTTTTAATAAAACAGCAGCTTTGATAAACAAGCTTGATTTAGTTATCTCTTCAGATACATCAGTTGCTCATCTTGCTGGTGCTATGGGGAAAGAGGTTTGGATAGCTTTACAGAAGATGCCTGACTGGAGATGGGAGAGTAAGGGTAAAAGCTCGTATTGGTATAAAAATGCAAAGCTATTTAGACAAAAGAGTTTTAACAAGTGGGATAGTGTTTTTCAATCTATAACTGACAAGTTAAATAAAAAATATAAACTAAGATTAAAATATAACGAGGAGAGATTACATGCCTAACTTAAAAGAGAGAATGGGTTTAAAAGATGCTATAAAAGCACAACAAGAGGGATATCTACCACAAGCTAAAGAGATATATATAGATATTTTAGAAGATGATAAGAACAATGTTCAGGCTCTTTGTAACTTGGCTATCATATATAGACATGATAAAAACTACTCAAAAGCTCTTCAACTTTTTCATAAAGCACTAGATATTGAGCAGAGTCAAGTTATATACATAAACCTAGCAAACCTTTACATAGAGGTAAAAAGCTTTCAAAAGGCAATAGATATATACTCTACACTTTTAAAATCTATGCCTAACAACCCAGTTATATTTGCACTCATTGCAAGAGCTTATGATAAGCAAGGTGAAGTAGATAAAGCTATTCATTTTTATAAAGAGTCTATCAGAGTTGATAGTAAGTATGTTGAGTCCTATGTAGCTATTGGAAAACTTTTGAGTTTCAAAAAGAACTTTGATGGAGCTAAAAAACTATATGAAATGGCACTCTCACTTGATGATAAGCACAAAGAGGCTCTTTATGAACTACAAAAATCACTGCAATATCTAAAAAGGTATGATGATGCTTTGATGGTACTTCAAAAACTTGTCGTACTAGATGGTGACAATGTTGATATATACAGTGAGTTTGGAAATGTATATACGATCCAAAAAGATTACTACAATGCTCTAGCTTCATACCTAAAAGTTGCAGAAATCAATCCTAAAAATGCACTAAATTTTATAAAAATAGCTCTTACATATAAAACATTGAATCATTTAAATGAAGGTGTAGCATACTATAAACAAGCAGTTGAGCTTGATGATACTTTGATAGATTTAGATAGTGATCTAAAAAAACTATTGGTTAGCTAAAAATAGATGGAAAAAGAGATAATAAAAAATAATTCACTTTTAAACTCTACGGTAAAAGTTCTATCTTTTTACTATGGAGAGGTATCTAAAAATACTATTGATAAACTCTCTTTTGCTGGTATCGCTAAGTTTAATATTCCTGATATAAAAAATATAGCAAAGGAGTTGGACTTAGAGTTTAACTATAAAAGAGTTGATGTTGAGTTTTTAAAAGAGTATATGCTTCCATGTATTGCAATAGATGAGAAATCTCATAGCTTTGTTATAGAGAGGCTAAAGGGCAAATATATCTTTGTGTATGACACTATCACAAACAAAACACACAAGATAAAAAAAGATAAATTTAAAACCAAATCTTTAGAATTTGTATTTTTATCAAAAAAATATAAAGAGATAAACTATATAGATGATGCAAAAAAAGATTCTAAAGGGTGGTTTTTTAAGCCAGTAATTGCTCAGTGGAGAAGTTATGTTGAGATAGGTTTTTTGACTATACTTATCAATATCTTTGGTATCGCAATATCTCTTTTTGCTATGAATGTTTATAACCGTGTTATACCAAACTTTGCTGTTGATACTCTTTTTGTACTCGCGGTTGGTGTTGGTGTTGTACTTGTATTTGACATCATTTTAAAAAGCTCTAGAGTTTATATACTCAATAAAGTTACAACAAAACTATCAAACGAGCTTGAAGAGGAACTTTTTAAAAGAACTCTAACTATACAGTCCTCACATGATAGCTACATGATAGGAACAAAAACGAACCTTTTTAAAGAGCTTAGTGTTGTAAAGGATTTCTTTACAAGCAAGGTTTTGAATACCTTAGATCTACCATTTTTCTTTCTCTCATCTTGGGTTATCTACATGATAAGTCCTGCTATGGTTACTGTACCTCTTGGATTTGCGGTAGTTTTATTAGTGATAAACTTTATCATGCAGTTTCCATTATCTCACCTTCACTCTCAAAGTTTTAAACATGCCCAATCAAAAAATGCTTACTTGATAGAGCAACTTCAAGGCAAGGATGATTTAAAAACTTCAAATGCTATATCTAAAACTATGCATAAGTGGAGAAATCTTATCAACTTTTATAATGCACTAAATGAAAAAATAAATATGATGAACTCTACAACATCATTTGTATCATACTCACTTGTTCAAGCTGTATCAGTTGCTACAATATTTTTAGGAGTATATGAGATACACAGTGGACACCTAAATGTTGGTGGACTCATAGCCATCACAATACTTTCAAGTCGAGCTATGATTCCAGTCATCAACCTATCTAGTATAGTTATAAAATACAAACAAGTAAAAGAGTCACTAGATGCACTAAATAAGTATTGGCATCTACCAACAGAGACTAGCAAACTTATAGAGCTTGGAATAGATAGAGCTGATGGGTATATTGAGTTTAAAGATGTAGATTTCAAGTATGAAGGAAGTCAACATCTTGCACTTACAAATATCAATCTTAAGATAAAAGCTGGAGAGAGAGTTGGGATTATTGGTCAAACTGGTTGTGGAAAAAGTACACTTGTAAAACTTCTCCTTGGACTTGAAACACCAACTAAAGGCAAGATATTTTTAGATGATATGGACTGTTCATCTATGCATCCTATTGAGCTAAGAGAGAACATATCTTTTATGCCACAAGAACCATATTTGTTTAGTGGAACACTAAAAGAAAACTTAGAGCTAAAACGAAGTATATCTAAAAAAGAGATGTCTAAGGCACTACAAAAAAGTGGTCTTGGGGAGCTTGTAAAAAACAGTGGTGGAATAGACTCAGTAAATATTGGTGAGAGAGGTAAGAACCTATCTGTGGGACAAAGACACCTTGTTGCATTAGCACGAGTTCTTTTAAATGATGCTCCTGTTATTGTACTTGATGAACCAACTACGGGACTTGATGTTGGATTGGAGCAAAATTTAGTTAGAACTTTAGAAGAGTCACTAAAAGGTCGTACAACTATAGTAGTTTCTCATAGATTTGCTGCACTTGATATGGTAGATAGAGTTATACTACTTGATGGTGGAAAGATAAGAGCTGATGGGAAAAAAGAAGATATTTTAAAGCTTCTAAATCTACAAAAGACAAAGCAAACTAAACAAAGAGAGCTAGAAGATGCATGAGATGATAACAGAGCATAAGTGGAACTATAGAGCATCTGTATATCCTATCATACTTTTAATATTTGCTTTTGGATATTGGATATATAGCACTACGGTTGATGAGATGGTTATCGGAACTGGTAGGGTCATCCCATCATCAAACACTAAGATAATCCAACATCTTGAGGGTGGTATAATTGAAACTATCTACATCAAAGAGGGTGATACTGTAAAAAAAGGTGATCCTCTTTTTAAGGTTAAAAACTCATTTTATACCTCTGATACAAAACAAAAAAAGATACAACTAGCAAATCTTGGACGAGAAAAACTAAGACTAAATGCACTTATAGAGTTAAAAAGAGAGTTGAAGTTTAAAACTCCTCATCCTCACAATCAAAATGAGATAGATATATTTATCTCAGAGATGAAGAGTTTTTTACAACAACAAGCTCTTTATCAAAGTAAACTTGATGAACTTCGTCTTGAAAAGAAACAGAAAAAAAATCGTATTGGAAACTTAAATCTTGAACTTAAAATAGTAAAAGAGAACTTAAGTATCCTAAATAAACTACTACAAGGTGGAGCAGCAAGTAAGCAACAATATCTTGCAGAACTATCAAAAAAACAATCTTTACTAACACAGATAAGAAATCTACAAGGCGAAATACCAATCATAAATCAACAGATAAAAGGGGCCATGACAAAAACTGCTAGCTACAAATCAGAGATAAAATCTAAATGGCTAAAAGAGCTAAATGAGTGTGAATCAAAGATAGAGAGCCTACAAGAAACTGAAATCGCATCTATTGATAGAGAAGAAAGACAACTAATAACCTCCCCTGTCAATGGAATAGTAAAAAAGCTAAACTTCAACACAATCGGTGGAATCATCAAGTCAGGTGAAAACATAGCAGAGATAACCCCTATAGGTGACTCCCTAATCATAGAAGCAAAAATAAAATCAAACGATAGAGGTGATTTGGTAGTAGGTCAAGAAGTATCGATAGAAATCTCAGCATACAGCTACTCAAAATATGGTTTTTTAAAAGGAAAACTAATCTTTATAAGCCCAGATAGCTTTGTAGATAAGCAAAACAACTCAAGCTATACTGTAAAAATAGAAGCAAAAAACTATGAAGTAGCAAAAGGCAAAGAGATACTTCCTGGTATGGTTGCAACTATTCATATAAAAACTGGAAAGAAAACTATTTTAACTTATATATTGAAGCCTTTAAAAGATATTACTCATAATGCTTTGATTGAGAAGTAATAAACCTATCTGTGAAGGTAGTGGATTAATGATAACAAATCCTTGGAGAGAAACAGGTGGAAAGTGCGATTTTTCTAAAACTAAGATTTAAACAAACTCTTAAATTATTATAGTATGATAAAAGTATGAATTAAATATTACTAATATTAAGGAGTTTAATTATGGTAAGAAAAACAGTA
>DQSO01000056.1 GCA_015663225.1 Campylobacterales bacterium | reverse complement strand
GAAGATGAAAAATACAGAAACTTTGCAAAAAATAAGATAGAGGAGTTATATAGCTATGCTTCTTCTTCACAGTGTCGCCATCAATCTTTGACTGCTTATTTTGAAGAGGATATGGATGAGTGCAAAGATAGATGTGATAATTGCCAAAAAGAGAAGAAGCAAGAGATAGATATAACAAAAGAGGCTCAAATGTTTCTCTCTTGTATCTACCGAACAAATCAAAGTTTTGGTAAGGGGTATTTGATAGATCTACTTCGTGGAAGCAAAATTAAAAAAATATTAGATAACTCACATGATAATCTTGGTGTTCATGGGATTGGAAAAGATATTAGCAAAGATAGCTGGGATATGATTGTTGATAAGCTGTTTGAGAAAAAAGCTATTAGTAGAGGTGAGTTTAGAGAGCTATTACTGACTCCTAAAGGTATACAGATTCTAAAAGGAAAAGAGAAATTTTTTGGAGATGAGGAGATATTTCTAAGAGAAGAGGAGATATCTTTGGTTGATACAGATAACGAACCAAAAGATGATAACTTTGAAACTCTACGAACTTTGAGGAGATCATTATCTAGTGAAGCGGGTGTTCCTCCATATATAATTTTTTCAGATGCCTCACTAAAAGAGATGAGCAGAAAACTTCCAACTACCAAAGAGTCATTTCTAGCGATAAATGGAGTAGGAGAGTTAAAGCTTAAAAAGTATGGAGAGGTATTTATGCAAACTATAAGCACTCTCAAAAATACTCATCTATCAGATACTTACAAAAAAACTTTATCTTTAATAGAAGAAGATAAATCCATCAAAGAGATAGCCAAAGATCGTGAGTTATCAGTATCGACTATAGTATCTCATCTAAAAAAGATAAAAGAAGTTGATAAAATTGATGATAAGCTGAAACAAAAACTTGAAGATGACTTCTTAAAAGATATTCCTAAAGAGTTTAGAGATTGGCATCAAAAAGGTGTAGATATGATAGATGATTTTGATAAGTTTAAATCTTATATCTATACTTTAAATAATCTACACTAAGAAATTCTATATATCTATAGTAGAACTAGTTGACTTTTGTATCTCAGTAGATACAAAGCAATACATTATGAAAAAGCTATAAATATTAGAATGGATGAGTCATTGTTGACTGATTTAGACTCTTATGCTAGTGAGCTTGAAAGATCTCGTACTTATTTTGATACATTGGATGAGATGATTTCAGAAAAGAGGTTTATTAAACCAAACTCTCATCCATCTCTTGTGGTATTTGAAGTCCCATAAGGGTTAAAACAGTAGGAGCGATATTGCTTAATCCTCCATTTTTTATCTCTTTAACTTCACTATTTATCACAAAACAAAATACATCATTTGTAGTGTGTTGAGTAAAAGCTTCACCACTACTACTTACCATCTCCTCACAGTTTCCATGATCACTTGTGATAATAATACTATGCCCACTCTCTTTTGCTTTTTCTATAATAAGCCCTAACTCTGCATCTACACTCTGTACGGCTATTTTACTAGCTTCTAAATCACCAGTATGTCCAACCATATCTCCATTTGCAAAGTTTACTACTATAAAGTCATATGATTTATCCATAGCATCTCTTACATTTTCGCCAACTGCTGCTGCACTCATTTGTGGTTTTAAGTTATAAGTTTTAACATCAGGAGATGGGATAAGAACTCTATCTTCTCCATAGTAAGGCTCTTCAACTCCTCCATTTAAAAAAAATGTAACATGAGCATATTTTTCAGTCTCTGAAGTGTGAAGTTGTTTTAAACCTGCTTCACTTATTATTTTGGCAAGAGTATTTTGAGGTAGTTTTTCTTCAAAAAGTATAGGGATATTGAAATCTTTACTGTAATTTGTCATAGTTGCTAAGTTTAATTTCTTATTTTTATCTACAAGTTCAACTATCTCTCTCATCCTATCACTTCTAAAGTTTGCAAAGATAACACCATCACCATCTTTAATACCCTCAAAACCATCAAATGCAATTGGCATAATAAACTCATCTACCCTACCTTGTGAATATTCACTATCTACATAATCAAATGGAGTTATAAAAGTTTTTGGTGAAGCATTTACAATAGACTCATACCCTTTTTTAACTCGCTCCCATCTTTTATCTCTATCCATTGTGTAAAATCTACCTGAGATTGTAGCTATTTTTGCACTGCCTTGTCTATCTTCTATTTCCAATAGATAACTCTTTGCAGAAGTTGGTGGCACATCTCTTCCATCAGTTATAAGATGTAAAAATACTTTTTTATCTTCTTTTTGAGCTATATTTGAGAGTGCTATAATATGTTCTATATGAGAATGAACCCCACCATCACTTAAAAGACCAACTATATGAATATCATTACTTTTTAAAATAGTATCTTGTAAAACAGTGTTAGATTTAAGAGTATCATCTTCAATAGATTTAGAAATCTTAACTAGGTTTTGATATAAAATTCTGCCACTTCCTATCGTCATATGACCCACTTCACTATTTCCCATTTGACCATCTGGAAGCCCTACACTGAGTCCTGAAGTTTTAAGTAAAGAGTTTGGAACACTGGAGAAAAGATAGTCATAAGTTGGTTTAGTTGCTTGACAAAAGGCATTGTTTTTACAAATATCGCTATAGCCGATTCCATCAGTAATAATTAAAACTACTTTATTTTTTGACATTAGTTACCTTATTAAGATTTTTTATATATAACTATACTTTATTCTCATTTAGGAAACCCATATGTATCTATTATTTCAATTTTTTGATGTTAATATTTTTCAATATATTACTCTTCGTGCTGGTATCGCTTTTTTTATATCATTTGCTCTATCTATCTATTTTCTACCAAAGTTTATAGCATGGCTAAAGGAAAAAGAGGCAAATCAACCTATATATGAGTTAGCACCGTCTTCTCATCAGGAAAAGGCAATAACCCCTACAATGGGTGGTATAGTTTTTATTCTTACTGCTATATTTGCATCTTTACTCACTATGCGACTTGACAACATATATGCGATTGGTGCGATTTTAACTCTTGTTTTATTTATGGCTATTGGTTTCAAAGATGATTATGACAAGATAACTAAAGATTCAAATCAAGCAGGACTTAGCTCACGAAAAAAGTTTATACTTCAAATAATATCAGGTGCGATGATAGCTATGTTCTTATATCTAAATGATTTTACAACTGAGCTTTATATACCACTTTATAAACATGCTCTATACACAATGGGCTTTGGAGCTGTTATCTTTTGGGTTTTTATATTTACTGCAACTTCAAATGCCGTAAATCTTACAGATGGACTTGATGGTTTGGCTACAGTACCAGCTATATTTTCCATATCAACACTTGCAATTTTTGCATACTTAATCGGTCATGCAATATTTAGTAAATACTTACTACTTCCAAATATACAAGGAGTTGGTGAACTTGTAGTAGTGGCTTCAGCCTTGCTAGGCTCACTAATCGCTTTTTTATGGTACAACTCACACCCTGCCGAGATATTTATGGGGGATAGTGGAAGTTTGGCTCTTGGTGGATTTATAGCTTATATGGCGATTGTTACTAAGAGTGAGTTTCTGCTTGTGCTTATTGGATTTGTTTTTGTCCTTGAAACGGTATCAGTTATACTACAAGTTGGAAGCTATAAAGCTAGAAAGAGAAGAATTTTTAAAATGGCACCAATACATCATCACTTTGAGATGAAAGGGTGGGCTGAAAATAAAATCATAGTAAGATTTTGGATTATGGCTTTTATCTCTAATATCTTAGCAATTATCTCTCTAAAGATTCGATAATGACTCTTTTTGGTTATGGTGTTACAAATAAAGCAATAGCTAAAAAGTTTGGTAATTGTAAAATATATGATGATAGTTTTAATGGTGTTATATATGATAAAAATGGCAATGAATTTTTAGAAAGTGAGATGTTTAATCCAGATAAAAGCGACTTTGAAGTAACAAGTCCAGGTATTCCACCATCAAATCCACTAATCAAAAAAGCAAAAAATCTTATAAGTGAATATGATCTATTTGCTGATACTATGCCATTTTCAATCTGGATAACAGGAACAAATGGAAAAACAACTACAACTGCAATGATAGAGTATCTCCTAGAAAAAAGAGGGGGAGTTGCTGGAGGAAACATAGGAACTCCCCTAGCAAATCTTGATGAAAAAGCAAATATCTGGATACTAGAAACTAGCTCTTTTACTCTTCACTATACTTCAAAAGCGAAACCAAATCTTTATATAGTTCTTCCAATTAGTGATGATCATACTGATTGGCATGGTGGATTTAAAGAGTATGAAGAGGCTAAACTAAAACCTATAAAAACTATGCTTGAGGGTGAAATAGTAATACTTCCATCAAAATATAAAAACTTAGAAACTAATGCTACAAAAGTTTTATATGAAAACAGTCAAGATTTAGCTAAATATTTTGATATAGATATTAAAAAAGTTAGGTTTAGTGAACCATTTTTAACTGATGCTCTTTTAGCTCTAGCTTCTTCTAAGATACTATTTGATGAGGTTGATTATAAAAAAATTAACTCATTTATAGTGGGAGAACATAGAGTAGAGAAGTTTAAAGACAGACAAAAAAGAACTTGGATAAATGATTCAAAAGCTACAAACTCAGATGCAACATTGGCTGCTTTAAATGGACTAAAAGAGAAAGAAGTTTTTTTAATCCTTGGTGGAGATGATAAAGGTGCAGACTTAGAGCCTCTTTTTCAAAAGCTTACTCTAAATATAAAGATATTTACTATCGGCACAAACTCACAAAAACTAGGATTATTGGCTAAAAAGTATAATATTAGATGCTTATCATGTGAAAATATAGAAAATGCTATCAAACAAATATCTATTGAGTTTTTATCATGCCAAAATCAAGTAGCCCTACTATCTCCAGCAGCAGCTAGTTTTGATCAGTTTAAATCTTATGCTCATCGAGGAGATGAGTTTAAAAGGATTGTCGGTAATCTTTCTTAGTATGTAGAAAAATCTGAGGAGTATCTTTATATGATGCTAAATGTCCTCTAACTATCTCTATTTTGCTACCATTTTTTGGTAGTAAACTTCTGTTTCTTGAATAGATTTTTATCTTTTTGTTATTTGTTAAGTGTAGATCTCCTCTTTTGTATACTCCTACAAGGTTTGTAACTATCTCATTTTGATATTTTGTTTTAAAAATATCTACTTTTTTAGCATCTAAAAATAGTTTTTTATACTCTATCTCTTTTGATTTTACTCTTATATTTGAGATTTTAGTTACCTCTTTAAGGGAAAAATAGTCTTTTATCTTATTGACTTGCATATTGTACCGATAACCTACTTTTAAATTTTTAGCACATCTATAAAGAAAGACTGCTCTATTTTTATCTTTAATAATTGCACTATTTTTATATCTGTAAAGTACCACAACATCTTTTAAAACAATAGGAGTTGAGAGATTTTGAAGTTGATATAGTTTTGATATACCAGATTGATATTTTTTTACTATTTGAGGCTCTATTTTTATAGCATTGGTTGTAAATTTTGCATATATCATGTAGTGATCAGAGTCGCCTTTATATTTAAAGGTTGAAAATGAATTTTTGATATAGGATATATTTTTATTATCAAAAAGGTAAGGAGGGAGAAGTATATGGTCTGGAGTCTGTTTGCTTCCTCGAAATTTAAAGCTATATCTATCATAATTATCTAGCTCAAACCAAGGGTTAAAGTGTCCGTATTGAGTATTGTTATTACTTTGCAAGATAGTATTTATTCCTGTTTTACCTCTTGTGTTATTTAGCTTTTTATCATGTTTGAGTGTTGAGCTTTCATTGTAGTTTGAGTTTAAATCGCCTAAGATTATATAGTCATTTTTCTCTCTCTTAACTGCAAGAGAGAGAGCTTTTGCATATTTTATACGATTGCTCTCAGGTGATCTTTTTGATGGCCAGTGATTTATAAATAGTGTTAAAGCTCTGCCATCTACCTTTACAACAGCTTTTAAAATAGCACGGTATAAAACACCTTTTTTTATATCTATCTTTTGAAAATCAACTATAGGATATCTACTTATAAGTCCAATACCAATAGAAGCTCTAGGAGTCTTAACAAACTTATAATATCTATATCTAGGAAGTAATTTTTTTAAATCTCTCATAGCTTTTTTTGACTCTATCTCTTGAAGTCCAATTATGTCTATGTTTGATTGTTTTATGACCTTAGCAATATTTTTTAATTTTTTCGTATATTTTGCTTTGTTCCAACCTTTTGCTTTTGGAATAAACTCATCATACTCAGTTCCATCAAACTTTGTATCAAAAAGATTTTTAACATTGTATGAGCCTACTGTAAACTCTTTCGCCACAACTATTAGAGTAAAAAGTAGAAAAAAGATTATCTTCATCTATTATCAAAAAACCACATAAATGCAAACATTAGACCAGGAGTTTTTACTTTTTTAGTGTCATAAATAAACTCCTTAGCCTTGGAGATAGGAAGATATATAACCTCTATATCCTCCTCTTCCAAACCACCACCTTCACTAATCTTCATACTTTCATCAACTTCACAATAGTAAAGATTTTGTCGTCCACCTGCAAAACCAACTGCAGTATAAAACTCACTTATATCTTCTATATTTTTAAGTTCAACCCTATATCCACACTCTTCATAAATCTCTTCAATCGCTATCTGTTTTAGTGATATATCTTTATCAACTATTCCAGCACAAAGCTCATAAGTAAAGCCCTCACCATTTTTCAAATACACTGCTGGACGAAACTGCTTTACGAGTATAAAAGAGTCTTTTTCTAAATGATAAAGTAAAATAGCAACACTATCATGTATATCAACAACTTCCCAACTTCTTTTTTTACCATCTTTAGTAAAGTTTAAAAGTTTAGGTTTTACAAACTTAGGTTCAAAATTATCTTCTATTGAAGTTATATTTATCATTATTTTAACTTATCAAGAACTGGTTTGTATCTTCTAACATTTTTTAAAATCTTCTTTCTAAGTTTAGCTCCTGAGTTTTCAACAATAACAATTTTTCGAGCAGGGTTTATCCATCGTCCACGATACTTAATACCAAAATGAAGATGTGGTCCAGTGCTTAGTCCTGTACTTCCCATTTTGGCTATTAGTTGTCCTCTTTTAACTCTTTTACCTCTTTTCATACCTTTTGAATAACTATGAAGATGTGCATATAGTGACTGGTAACCATTTGGATGTCTTATGACGAAAGACTTACCATATCCACCTTTTTGTCCAACAAAAGTAACCTTTCCACTATATGTAGCATAGATTGGTGTTCCCGTACGATTTGCATAGTCAATCCCATGATGAGCTCTATACCGTTTTAATATAGGATGCCATCTTTTTTTTGAAAATGTTGATGATATTCTTCTAAATTTACATGGTCTAACAAATGATGAAACTTCTCTTTCAACCTTTGCCTTTTGATCATAGTATCTTTCATTGTATAAAAATTTATACTTTCTTCTTCCACGATGTTCAATAAAAGCTGCTAAAATCTTTTGCGATCCAAACCTTTTATTCATTCTAGTTTTCTCTATATAAATTACACCAACTTTATCACCTTTTTTTAAGTGTTTAAAATTTATATCATGTTTAAACAGATGCTGAAGTTTAAATGCTAAAGGAGGATTTTTAGTTTTATCTACTATGTCTTTTGAAAAAACTGAGTTTAGTTTTATCAAAACTGTTTTTTTCTCTGTTTTATATTTTATTGGTTCGATACGGAGTATATATGCTCCAGCACAATTTTTTGATATATGGATTTGAAGCTCTTCATTTATTGGAATAAGTGCTTGATAAATATCTCCTTCACTATCTTTTGTGATATATGTTGTTGCCCCCTCCATAATCTGTGATGCAAATTTTTTAGCTTCGTCATCAAGTTCATAATAAAGTTTTAAAGGTAATGTATTGGCTTCTAAAAAACCTAAAAGAGTTTTTCCATTGTTCCAAGCTACAGTTTCAACAGAATTATCTTTTAGTGCAAAAGAGTATAAATTTGAGGTAACTATGATAATAAGTAGTAAGAATTTAGCTAGTTTCACAAGGTGTTCTTTCATATGCTGATTTGAAAATGATTATACATATTTTTGATAAATATATCGCTAACAATTAACTATTTTTTTGTATAATTATTTTAAAATTACACAAAGGTAACAAAATGATAAAATTTTTAACTTTTCTTGCAATAATTTCTCTTACAAGTTCACTATATGCTCTAAACTTAGACTCATATAAGTCAACTGTAACTAGACTTTCTGGTAGTGATGCGGTTGTGAGTGATAATCCAACTATAAAACTAGGCTCTAGTGCAATTATAATTCACAACTATGACGATAAACATAGAACTATTATTGCCAAAGCAGTAGCTGATAAAAGAGAGGGTGGGGAACTATTTTTAAAATTGTATTACTATAAAGATCTAAATCAAGATGCACTTCCTTCTTATAAGATAATTCCTCAAGTTGGTGATAGTGTTATTTTTAACTACTTATATAAAAGAGTTCTACCAATAGTTCCAAATAAAGCTGCATTCAAATCTTTAAAACAGAGATTTTCAAATATAGACTTTTTACATCCTGATCTTTTTGCATACCAACTTGCAAAAGATAGCAATCCAAAACCAACTGTAAGTGATTTTAGAGCTGAATGTAACAGTGATGATTTTGGACTTTTACTTTTTAATATAGAGGATAAAGGTTATTTTGTAGATTGTACATCTTTTAAAGTTATTCACTCTTTTGATATGCCAATAGAGGGTGAGATGATGAGTCCATTTTATACAAGAATAAAAGAGATAAAAGCTAAGTTTTTTGGTCTTGGAAGTGATGATATGAAAGAGTATAATAGCTACTACAAAAAACTTTTAGGTCTATAAAAAGTGTTAGAAAAAAAACATTTTAAAGCTTTAACAAAGATAGTTACTAAAGAGAATATCTTCGATGATAAAGCTCACATGATAGCCTACTCTTATGATGCAACTAGAACTCATTTTGAACCTGATGCTGTGCTTTTTCCAAGAGATGAAGCAGATGTAAGTGCTATTTTAAAATACTGTAATACTCATAAAATAATCATCACTCCAAGAGGAGCTGGTAGTGGTTTTACAGGTGGTGCATTACCTGAAAATGGTGGTATTATTTTAGCTTTTGAAAAATATATGAACAAAATCCTAGAGATAGATTTAGAAAATATGGTTGCAGTTGTTCAACCTGGTGTTATAAATATGGATTTGCAAAAAGCTGCTGAAGAAGTAGGTCTTTTTTATCCACCAGATCCCGCAAGTGAAAACTACTCAACTCTTGGAGGAAATGTTAGTGAAAATGCAGGTGGCATGAGAGCTGCAAAGTATGGTATTACTAAAGATTTTGTTATGGCGATAAGAGCTGTTAAAGCTGATGGTAAAATTATAAGAGCGGGAAAGAGAACTATAAAAGATGTTGCTGGATATAACATAGCCGGTATCTTAATAGCTAGCGAAGGTACTCTAGCAGTAATCACAGAGATAACACTAAAACTCATCCCAAAACCCTCTTTTACAAAAGGATATATGGGAATTTTTCTATCAGTTGATGATGCTATGAATGCTGTATTTAAATCTCTTGCTTTGGGAGCAAATCCAGTTGCAATGGAGTTTATGGACTCGCTTGTTGTTCAAGCTTTAAAAGAGAAGCTAGGGGTTGAACTACCCAAAGAGGCAGGGGCACTTTTAATAGGTGATGTTGATGGAAATATTAAAGAAGAGGTAGCTTTTCAGTTAGATGTACTAGAAAAATCTTTTAAAGAAAATGGAGCAGTTGATTTTATAGTTGCACATGATAGTAAAAAAAGAGATGAGTTATGGTTTGCTAGAAAAAATGCTTCTGTATCAGTAACTATCTATGGAAGTAAAAAGTTAAATGAAGATATATCAGTTCCAAGAAGTATGCTTCCCATCGCTCTAAAAAAGATATATGAGGTTGGTGATAAGTATGGATTTAAAGTTCCATGTTTTGGTCATGCTGGAGATGGAAATATCCATGTAAATGTTATGGTAGATGGAAGTAGTAAAAAAGAGCTTGAAGATGGTCATAAAGCTATAGAAGAGATATTTCAACTAATAGCAGATATGGGTGGAACTCTTAGCGGAGAGCATGGTATAGGACTAAGCAAAGCACCATTTATGAGTATCGCTTTTACTGACTCCGAAATGGAACCTTTTAGAAGTATAAAAAAAGCATTTGATCCTAACAATATACTAAATCCAGGTAAAATGGGGTTATGACTTTTAAAAAGATAAAAGATTTTT
>DQSO01000158.1 GCA_015663225.1 Campylobacterales bacterium | reverse complement strand
TGAATAAAAAATATAGTTTAGTAGCAATGCTACTTTTAGGAATAACTTCACTTTTTTCACAAAACTTTACAGTTGATGGAAATATAAGACTAGGTTACCAAAATCATAAAACAGATACTACAACTACAAAACAAGACTCGATAGGCGGAAAACTACATATTGAGAGTAAAGTTATAAACAATATTTCAGCAGGGGCAACTTTCTACACAACAAATAAAATCTCACATGATAAAGCAGTTGGTGTAAACTTTTTAGACTCAAACTATGACTCTTACTCAATCTTGGGTGAAGCATATTTAAAAGGTAAATTTAAAAACACTACTATAAAACTTGGTCGTCAAGAACTTGATACACCTTTCGCTGATACTGATGATATAGGTATGATTCCAAATACTTTTGAAGCTGGGCTTTTGATAAATAAAGATATACAAAATACAACTATCATCTTTGCCAAAGTTCAAAAATGGGCAGGGGTTGATACTGATACACCTGAAAAATTTAGTGAGTTAAATAACAAAAATCATCTACATACTTTAGGTATTATTTATGACGGCTTTAAAGATATTGCTCTTCAAGCATGGCAATATAATCTTAAAGATTTTAAGGTTGATAAAATCTCTTATTTTGAAGCTAGTTATAAAACATCTATAAATGATATAGCTCTTGGATTAGGTGGTCAATATGCAGTACAAAACTATAGTGCAAGTGGAGAAAAAAAAGCAACTATAGCAGGTGTAACTGCTAGTTTAGGTTTTGAAAAAGTTGGTTTAACTCTATCTACTTCTTATAACAAAAGTTCAGATAATAGTGCCGTAAATGGCTTTGGTGGTGGTCCATTTTTTACCTCTTGTGAACATTTAACTTTAGCAGAAGTTGGAACTGATGGGAAAGCTTCCAGAGTTGGATTAGAACTAGATACTACTATTTTAGGAGTTCCAAACTTTTTATTGGAGTTAAGTAAACTTACTTTAAAAAATAGTGCAGGAACAAAAGCAACAGAGATAGACTTTGTAGCAAGTTATGAGATCAATGACAAATTAACAGTAGACTTTATATATAGTGATACAGATGATAAAATCAACAATGACAAATACAAAAATACGAGAGTTTTTGCAAACTACTCATTTTAAGGAAAACAATGAAACTTTCGCAACTAAAAAAAAATAAAAAAGCAGTAATAACTAACATATCATGCGAAAAAGAGTTAAAACAGAGATTTAACTCTTTTGGAATGATAAAGGGAACTCCGATAATGATAGAAGAGACTTCACTAGATTGTAATACTATAGCGATACTTGTCGAAAATACAAGTATCGCTATCAGAGTAGAAGAAGCTAACAACATAGAAGTCAAGGAGATATAATGAAACCTATAAGAATAGTCCTAGCAGGGCAACCAAATGTAGGTAAATCTTCACTTATAAACTCTATGACAAGCTCACGACTAAAAGTTGGAAATTTTAGTGGGGTTACTGTAGAAAAAAGTGAAGTATGTTTTGAACACCACTGTCATATACTTGAGCTTGTAGATCTTCCAGGAACTTACTCGATAGAGGGATTTTCACAAGAGGAAAAAGTAGCTAAAGATTATCTTCAGAAAGAGGATTATGATGTTATTATAAATGTAATCGATTCAACTCACCTAACAAGAAACTTACTACTAACACTAGAACTTCAAAACCTAAATAAAAAGATGGTAATAGCTCTTAATATGATAGATGAAGCTCATAAAGAGGGTATCAACTTAGATATAGCTCAAATAGAAGCTCTTACAGGTATACCAACAATTGCAGTAAGTGCCAATACAAAAGAGGGGATAGATGAACTTTTAGAGCTTGTACATGATACTCACAATGCAAAAAGAGCCAAATCAAATATAACTTATAATGACTCAATAGAAGAGGAACTATACACTCTTACAAAGTTTTTTGATGATAAAAATTTTAAATATAAGGATTTAAACAGTAGAGAGATGGCAATAAAAACTCTTATCAAAGATGAAAAATTTTATAAAGAGATACATGATAACCCAACTCACATGGAGCTTCAGCCTCTAGTTTTAAAATCTTTAAATAAAATATATACCTATTTTGAAAGTGAAGATATAGAAGATATAAAGATGCAAGAATATAACTCTATTGCCAGAGGTATAAGGGCTGAAACTGTAACAACTGATAGTAAAAAACAACCTAAAATGTTTACCAAAAAAATAGATATGGTTTTGATAAATAAAATAGTAGGTATTCCTATATTTTTATTTCTTATGTGGGGACTATTTCAATTAACTTTTGAACTGGGTGCTTTACCTATGGATTATATAGATGCTGGGTTTGGTTGGCTTGGAGATACGGTTGGACAAAGTATTTCTCATGAAGGACTACGATCACTCATAGTTGATGGTATTATTGCAGGTGTTGGTGCAGTTGTGATGTTTTTACCAAATATTATTATCCTTTATATCGGTATAGCTCTTTTAGAAACTACTGGCTATATGAGTAGAGTCGCTTTCTTGCTCGATGGTTTTTTTCATAAGTTTGGACTTCATGGAAAGAGTTTTATACCTTTAGTTACTGGTTTTGGTTGTTCAGTTCCAGCTTATATGGCTACAAGAACTCTTAAAAATGAGAAAGATAGACTTATCACACTTTTTATCATAGGATTTATGAGCTGTGGTGCTAAACTGCCTGTTTATGTACTCTTTGTAGGAGCATTTTTTGGTCCCGAAGAAGCTGGAAATATACTATTTTATATCTATATAGCAGGAGCACTTTTAGGTCTTGTTATGGCTAAGATTTTACGAGTTGTTGTCTTTAAAGGTAAAGATGAGCCATTTGTTATGGAGATGCCAAAGTATCGATTGCCTAGTTTGAAACTTATCTATACTATTGTATTTCAAAAAGCATACTCATATGTCAAAAAAGCAGGTACATTTATCTTAGCTGCTACTATTTTGATATGGTTTGCATCAAACTATCCAAAAAGTGATACAGACAACAAACTTGTACAACTTGAAAATAGTTATTTAGGACAAATAGGAAAAGCAAGTGAACCATTTTTTGCACCACTTGGATTTGACTGGAGATTATCAGTTGCACTTGAAACTGGACTAGCTGCAAAAGAGGTAGTTGTAGCAACTCTTGGAATACTTTACAATGTAGGCGATGATGTAGATGAAACTAGCGATAAACTTCTAAGAGAGTTAAAAAAACAGATACCTTTTGCTAGTGCAGTAGCTTTTATAGTCTTTGTTATGATTTATCTTCCATGTTTTGCAGCTAGTATGGTCTTTGCAAAAGAGGCTGGAGGGTATAAATATCTAGCATATCTGTTTGTTTTTACAACGGCAGTTGCTTGGATTATGAGTTTTATAGCTTATAGGATAGCTTTGTAGATTATAAATATTAAAGGTTATTTCAATATAATAAAGTTAGTTTAAGTTTATTATATAAGGAATAGCCTTTTTATGGATGAATATTTAGAAGCTAAGAAGCTTTTTTCTCAAGACTCTTCGCAAAATAATCATTTTAACTCTCTAGCTTTTGAATACTCAAAAACTGAGTTAGTAGATGCTCTAATCAAAAAAGAAAATCCTATGATATTTCTTTTAGGGGATCCTGGTTGTGGAAAGAGTTATCTAGTAAACTATATACAAAACAATATTCCTAAGATAAAAATAGCAAAGTATTTTACCTATCCATTTTTTGATGAAAAGGAATTTTTAGAGATACTTTTAACTCTTGCTGGACCAAATATATCACGAAATGAATACACAATAGAAAAAATCATAACATATCTAAAAAAAGATTTTAAAGAGTTAGAATATATTATTTTGATAGATGAAGCTCAACATCTTACTGAGGATTTAGTTGAACTAATCCGAATACTTTCAGACCAAAAAATATTTCAATTTGTCCTTGTTATGCATAAAAAAGAGGGTGAATATATA
>DQSO01000082.1 GCA_015663225.1 Campylobacterales bacterium | reverse complement strand
AAGATACTCTTTTATTATTATCTACTAATATGATATTTGGCATAGATTTTTGTGCATCTGCAAAAAGTTGATTTACCTCTTCTTTTGTTGTATCTTTTTTAACTGTAGCAACAAGATCTATCATCGAAACATTTGGAGTTGGTACTCTTATGGCTTGACCATTTAGTTTTCCATTTAGGTGTGGTAGAACAAGTCCAACTGCTTTTGCAGCCCCAGTTGAAGTTGGTATCAGATTTACCGCGGCTGCTCTTGCGCGACGAGGATCTTTTGAGTGTTTTACATCTAAAATATTTTGATCATTTGTATATGAGTGAACTGTTGTAAGAAGACCATGTTCTACACCTAAAGCATCATCTAAAACTTTTACGATTGGTGCAAGTGCATTTGTTGTACAACTTGCATTTGAGATTATGTTTTCACCATTGTATTTTTCTTCATTTACACCCATTACAAAAGTTGCAGTCTTTTTGTCTTTTGCTGGTGCTGAAAATATAACTTTTTTAATACCATTGTCAATATAAGGTTGTGATTTTTCTTGAGTATAAAATGCACCTGTACACTCTAAAAGTATCTCTGCGCCATAGTCAGAAAAATTTAGTTTTTTAGGGTCTCTATCGTTTAAAAATTTAACTTTCATGTCAGCTATTTGGATATAATCATCACCAAGTAGTTCAACATTTTTATTAAATGTTCCATGCACACTATCATACTTTAGAAGGTATTTTGTCATCTCTTTATCAGTTGTGTCATTTACACATACTAACTCAACATCATCCATATCTGCAATAAGTCGTGCAACACATCTGCCAATACGACCAAAACCAGTAATCGCTACTTTAACTGCCATTTTAACCCCTTTTAAAAAATTGTGGTATTATAGCTAAAAATTTCTTATAGGGTATAGGTATGAATATAGCAGTATTTGGTGGTAGTTTTGACCCTCCTCATCTAGGTCATAAATCGATAATACAAGAGGCTTTAAAGAGTTTAGATATAGATAAATTATTTGTAGTTCCAACATATCTTAATCCCTTTAAAAATGAGTATTTTTTGTCTCCAAAAATCAGACTTGAAACTATGCAAAACTTGACAAAAGAGATGAAAAAAGTTGAAGTTATTGAGTATGAGGTTATGCAGAAAAAAAAATGTTCTACTATTGAAACTATAGAATATTTTAAAAGTAAGTATAAGTTAGATAGGATATATCTAATTATAGGTGCAGACAATCTTGTATCTTTAGATAAGTGGTATAGGATTGATAAGTTAAAAGAGATGGTAACTTTTGTAGTTGCTTCTCGTAGTGGTATAGAGATACCTAGTGAGTTTATAAGTTTAAAAGTTGAAAACTTAGTAAGCTCTTCTGAAATTAGAAATGGAGAAAAAACTGACAATGAGTGGATTAGTAGAAAAAATAGTTGAACTATTAGATGAAAAAAAGGCTGAAAATATTCAAACTTTTGATATGAGAGGAAAAGATTATTTTGTAGATGATGTAGTTATTGCAACCTCATTAAACAGCAGACATAGCTTTTCATTGGTAGAAAATATAAAACCAGCATTAACTGGAAGTTATTTAAAAATTGATGAAAATGAAGATTGGGTAGTAGTTGATATAGGTGATATGTTGATACATATCATGTCACCAGAGTATAGAACTTTATATAATATAGAAGAGTTTCTACAAGAGAGAGAAGCAAATAATACTTAAATATAATATAAACTTATTATAACTATAACTCATTCTATTGTATTAAAAAATATTATTAATTATAAGTTGTTTTAATATAACTTTAATATTTAATCCCCTATACTTATAATTTGAAATTATAATTAAAGGAGAGCCGATGGCAAGAGTCGTTATTATGGGTGCTGGTGTTTCAGGACATACTGCAGCATCTTTTTTAGGAAAATGGCTTAAAGGTGATGAGCATGAGGTTATCGTTGTAACACCAAATAGTAAGTGGAATTGGATTCCATCTAATATTTGGGTTGGTATTGGTAAAATGACAAAAAAAGATGTTACTTTTGATTTAGCTCCAGTATATGAAAAAGCTGGTGTTGATTTTAGACAAGCAAAAGCTATATCTATAAATCCAGAAGGTAGTGGCGATGAAGAGAAAAACTTTATCACTATCGAGTATACAGGACAAGGTAGAGAGGGTGAGAGTGAAAACCTTACTTATGACTACCTTATAAATGCAACTGGACCAAAACTAAACTTTGGTGCAACTCCTGGTCTTGATCAAGGGCATACAGTATCAGTTTGTACAGCAGATCATGCAGTTCATGCATCTCAAGAGTTAAATGCATGTATTGAGAAGATGAGAAAAGGTGAAAGACAAACATTTTTAATAGGTACTGGACATGGTATGTGTACTTGTCAAGGTGCTGCATTTGAATATATCTTTAATATCGAACACTACTTAAAAGAAGAGGGTGTAAGAGACAATGCAGATATAATATGGATTTCTAACGAATCTTTCCTAGGTGATTTTGGTATGGGTGGTATTCACTTTAATATGGGTGGTTTTGCTACAAGTAGTAAAATATTTAGTGAATCACTATATGCTGAGAGAAATTTAGATTGGATTATTGGAGCTCATGTTACTAAAGTTGAAAAAGGTAGAATTGAGTATGAATTATTAGATGGAACTATGGATGAGCAAGATTTTGATTTTGCGATGTTGATTCCACCATTTGCAGGTGTTGGTTTTAAAGCTTACAATAAAGCTGGAGATGAGATTACTAGTGATATTTTTGCACCAAATGGATTTATGAAAGTTGATGCTGATTATACACCAAAACCTTACGAAGAGTGGAAAGCAGCTGATTGGCCTAGAACTCTTCAAAACCAAAGTTATAAAAATATATTTGCAGTAGGTATTGCTTTTGCACCACCACACATCATAAGTAAACCAATGAGTTCACCAAATGGAACTCCAATCAATCCAACACCTCCAAGAACTGGTATGCCTTCAGCTATGATGGGTAAAGCAGTTGCTATGAGTATTAGAGATATGATACTTGATGGAGCTACTGAACCGAATCATACAGCTTGTATGGCAGAGATGGGAGCAGCTTGTGTT
>DQSO01000130.1 GCA_015663225.1 Campylobacterales bacterium | reverse complement strand
TCAGAACTTAAAGTTTTAAAGACTTCTAACTCTTCTACTATATAAGCATCATCATAAACTCTATCCATCAAAAGATAACCATTTAGAGATAATTCAGGAAAAACCACTATATCACTCTTTCCTATCTGTTCTTTGATAATATCTTCATGCAAAGTAATATTATCTTTAGAAAGTTTTGGTGAAACTTGAGCTAGGGTAGCTCTTATCAACTGTTTAACTCTTCTATTGCTGCTTCAAGTGATTTCATATCAGTTACACAATGAGTTGGAACTTTTGTTACTTTTTTATTTATACCTTTTAACACTTTTCCACCTAATTCTATAAATATATCAATCTCACTATCAAACTTAGAAATAGACTGCTTATAAAGTACAGGTTTAACCAACTGTTCTTGTAGCAATTTTACGGCATCACTTTTTGTATTGTATGCTGATGCATTAGCATTTGATATAACAGCTGTTACAAAACTATCACTTATACTACTCTCTAAACCTACTAAAAGTCCATCAGCAGCAATTTGAAGTATTGGACAATGACTAGCTACACTCATATCAAGTAGCATTACCCTTTTAGCTCCAGCTTCTTTAAAAATTGATTCCATATCTTGTAGGTCAGACTTCATTCCAGCAGCAACAATCTGCCCATCACTATTATAGTTTGCTGCCCAAACTTTTTTACCATTACCTTGTGCTACTTTGCAAAGCTCCTCTACTTTCTCATCACTAAGTCCTAAAAGAACCATCATTCCTGCCTCAATATCAGCACAAGCAGATTGCATAAGCTTACCTCTTTGGTTTACAAGTTTTACACCATCATTTATACTTAAAGCCCCTGCACTGTTTATTGCACTAAACTCTCCAAGTGAATGTCCAAGTAAAAATTCTGGTTTAATATCTATATTATCTCGCAGAAGTTTATTTGCAATTGCACTTACCAAAAATATTGCAGGTTGTGTAAACTCTGTTTTTGCTAGGTTGTCATTTTGTTCAAACATCAACTCTTTAAAATCAAATCCAACAACATCACTAGCACTACTTATTATCTCTTTTGCAACATCACTATTATCAAAAAAATCTTTCCCCATACCAATACTTTGTGAACCTTGACCTGGAAATAAAAATGCAACTTTTTTCACACTAATCCTTATAAGTTAAATTGCATAATTATACTATTTTTTGATAAACTTTTTATACACCCTAACCCATAAAGACTCTATTTTTTGCCTAGATGCTTGTTTTTGCAAAATCTTATCCAAAAACTTAGATGCTTCTTTTATTTTTTTAGGTTCAAACTTATCCATCTTCTAAAATCTTCTCTATCTCTTTCATCGCACTTTCATTTTTAAGTAAAAATTTTATCTCTATTCTTCTTGAGCTATTTTTATCTTCATCTCCATCTTCATTGAAAATCAAATCTAAATCTGATCGTCCACTAGCCATAACTATTTTTTTAATATCATACTTCTTCGCAAAATCTAAACTCAAAAGATACTGCATCACTGAATATGCTCTTTTTTGAGACAAGTTAAGATTATATAGATAACTTCCATCACTATTTGTATGCCCTTCTATAACTATCTTATCAAGATGCTCTCTAATACTATCATTTTCAATAAGAGCCCTAATATACTCACTAAATATCTCTTTTAACTCTACCTTAGCACTCTCTTTTAAATCAGCTTCACCTTGTCCAAACAAAATATTTGCAGAAACTCGGATAGAACCACTCTTTGGATCAATCTCCATTTTTTTACCAAGAGCTCTTTTTAGTGCAGAGATAACTTTTATTTTCATACCAGTTAGATTCTTGATGCGACTTCTCATACTATTTAAATCAGCAACTAACCTCTCATGCTTAAGCTCTTGATTTTTCAAACTATCAATAAGTGTTGATAACTCTTCATCTTTTGTTGTTACTATCTTATTTATCTCATCAACTAAAGTATTAAGTGATATGATTTTCTGCAAAGATTCACTCTGTTTATCTCTTTGTATAAGTAATTCACTCTCTTTTGATGAAATAATTTTATTTGCTTCTTTAAGCAACTCTTCTAATGAGAGTATTTTATTTGTAAAACTACTCTCTAAGTTTTCTAAGCTCTTATCTTTAGCTATTATTATTTTATTTAAGTTTGCTATTTGCATATCTTTCATAACAAGTAATTTTTGACTACTGTTTAAATCACTCTGAATCCTATCAAGTTCACTCTGTTCATCTTTTAAATCTCTCTTTAGCTCTGCAACATTTGATTTTGTTATGATGTATTTTGTTACAATAGCTCCAATAAGAAGTATAAAAACAAACAATAGCCCAGCCATCAAATCAGCATATGAAATCCAAAAATTATTTTCACTATCGTTTACAGTTTTCTTTAGCATAGCTATATCTTTCTCAAAAGTTGATCATGATACTGTTTCAATGACTCTTGAAGTGCTACCCCCTCTTTTGATATATACTCAGCAGAAAGTGCCAATTTTTTAACTATATTTGCTACTTCACCATCAATGCTTTCAAGTGTATAGTTAATATTTTTAGAAAACTTTTCATCAAAGTTTTGAGCAACTTTAATAAACTTTTCTACACTATCTTCACTACTCTTTTGAACATTTATTATCATATTAATATCTCTACTTATATTAGAAAAACTTTTTGTTACAATATCTAGCTCTTTTAATAAGCTTGAAACACCTATATTATTTGAGTTTATACCATCTTTATAGTTATCTAATACCTTCATAGTCTCTATCTGCTTGTGTGCTGCTACTTCATGTAGTTGCAACATTTGAGTATAAATTTTTTCCATCTTTTGATGCATCAACTCTTCACTACGACTAATCTTTTCGACTAACTCCATTTTTTTACTATTTATTTCATTGAAACTACTAGCAAAATCTAAACTTAGTGTTTGTGAAAGTGACTGTATAAACTTATCATTTTGCTCTTCATCTCTTAAATATTCAACTGCTCTAAGCTCACTATCACTCCAAAAATACTCATAATATTTTTCTTTAATATAATCACTTTTACTACTTATGGAACTAACTCCACCTTTTTCAAAAAATATCCACCAAAGAGATAGAAATATACCATAAATAGATGCATAAAAAGCAGTTCCAACTCCACCTAAAAGCTTAGTAATCTCCATATCAAGTG
>DQSO01000069.1 GCA_015663225.1 Campylobacterales bacterium | reverse complement strand
ATGTTTGTTAAAGGATGTATTGATTATCACTCCAAATCCAGTTAGTCTTTTTACCTCTTTTATTAGTGAGTAGTAGTTTGGATTGTCTTCTTTGCTTACAAATTGTACTCTTGCTGTATCATCTATATGTATTGTCCCTGGTATTTTATCTTTATACTCTGGTTTTAGTTTAAAGGCTATAGTCATGTGTTTATTATTGTAAGCTTTTTCAAATAGTCTATCTTTTTCTTCTATCATGATAGAGGGGCAAAATGGTTGAAAAAGAGGGCGATTTTTTATACTTTTATTTATAAATTTTTGAATATTTTTATCTTGTACATTTGCTATTATACTTCTATTTCCAAGAGAACGAGGTCCAAACTCACATCTATTTTGAAATATTGCACCAATTTTTGACTCAACAATCAACTTTGCAGCCTTTAGATAAGCTTTTTCTTCTAAATATTCATATTTTAAATTACTGTTTTTCAACTCTTTTAAAATCTTATTTTTTGAGTATGATGAACCAAAATATGGCATGATAGGAAATCTAAAATCTTTATCTATATTTGCTTTTAGAAGTGAAGCTCCTTGTGCTAGTCCATCATCTCCCATTGCTGGGGCTATAAAAATATTTTCAAATAAGTTGTTATATATATTCATATTTAGGATTACATTTGCAGTTACACCTCCACTTAGAGTTATATTTGTATCTCCTACTTGTTCTTTTAGTGCTGTTAAAAGCTCTATGGTTACATCTTCAAGATACTTTTGAACAGAAGCAGAGATCTCTGCTTTGGATAGATTAGTTAGGGTATTTTGAATATTTTCTTCTTCAAATATATCTTCTAACTTGTTTTTTAAAAGATTGATTGATAGGTTGTTTTTGTCAATGTAGTATGATGAAGATAGAGCAGTATAAAGAGAGTTGTTATGATTTCCAAATGCTGCTAGTGCTTCTACTTTTCCCTCATCGGCTAAAGGTGTAAATCCTAAAAGATATGTAAATATAGAGTAGATATTTCCAACGGAGAGTTTTCCATTATCAGAACAACTATATTTTTTAGCATTTTGTATAAAAATATTTTTACTACTTCCTATTAGTTGAAACTTTTTATCTCTATCTACACTGTAAATTTTGCTAAAGTATCCATCACCATAACCATCAAATGTAAAAGCAACTCCATGTTCAAAAGTAGAAGAGAAAAAAGAAGAGTAGGCATGGCATAAGTGGTGTTCATAAAATGTTATATCTAAAGATGCATTTGGAAAAAGCTCTTTTAAGTGTTGTTGTATTAACTTTTTTAAGCTTGTTTTTGGTGAAAAAAGTTTTAAAAGTATATATTTTATGCCATTAAGTGAGATAAGTGATGATTTTGAGTTTTGTTTTAGTTTTGTGAACTCTTTTATATATAGATTTTTTTCTATTTTTTTAAATATATCTCTTAAAAGATTACTCATCTTATAGATATTTTTGTTAAATTTAATACTTTCTAACTCTTTTGTTGCAACACCTACATAAATGAGTTCAACTTTTAAAGGATCAATATTTTTGTATCGTATCATCTCTTTTATCGCATCAATTGGAAAGATATTATCATGTTTAAATCGTGTAAGTTTTTCTTGTGAAAGACCATAAACATCATCTTTAAATATCGAAAAAACTCCTGTATCATGACCTGCATAAAAGTTTAATCCTAAATTTAGTTCTTTCATGAAGAGGCCTTAAAATTATTTATAACTGTTACTATCTTTTTTATCTCATTATTTGTTAGAGTAGGGTTGCTAGGGATACTAACAACTTGCGAGTGTATATCTAGTGTGATTGGTAGATTGATGGAACTTAACTCTTTATATGCTTCTTGATTGTGTGGAGCGATGGGATAGTGAATCATAGTCTCAATGCCATTTTTTAGTAGATATTTTTGAAAAAGCTCCCTTTTTTTAGTGATGATTATAAATTGATGCCAAACATCTGTTTTATCAAAAATTGGCAGTTTAACTTGAGTATTGGTTATGTTTTTTATATAATATTTTGCGATATCAGATCTTTTTTGATTTTCACTATCAAGGTGTGGTAGTTTAATATTTAAAAATCCAGCTTGAAGTTCATCTAGGCGACTATTTACACCTTTGTAGATGTTTTCATACTTTATTTTACTTCCATAGTTTGCTAAGGTTCTTATAGTATTTGCTAGTAGTTCATTGTCAGTTGTAATAGCACCACCATCGCCTAAAGCGCCTAAGTTTTTGGTTGGGAAAAAGCTAAAAGCTCCAGCATCTCCAAGTGAGCCAACTTTTTTTCCAAAGAAAGTTGCTCCATGGGCTTGAGCACAATCTTCTATAACTAAGAGATTATATTTTGTAGCTATTTTACTTATTGACTTCATGTCACAAACTTTTCCATATAGGTGGACGCTTAAGATGGCTTTTGTTTTTTTAGTTATAGATTTTTCAATAAGAGAGCTATCAATATTGAAAGTTTTACTATCTGGTTCTACAAGTATTGGTTTTAAGTTATTGTTACTGATGGCTAAAATAGTTGCTATATATGTGTTTGCTGGAACTATGATTTCATCATTGTCACTTAGTTTTGAGAGTGTTTTATATGCTTTTAAGATAAGAGTTAGTGCATCTAAGCCGTTACCAACTCCTATCGTGTATCTTGTACCGGTATAGGTTGAAAAGTTTTCTTCAAACTCTTTAACCTCTTTGCCTTTTATATACCAACCACTCTCTATAACATCTGTTGTTTTTTTAATAAGTGCATCTTTATATGGAGCATTTAGTTTTTTTAGATCTAAAAATTTTATCATAGTAGTTTTAACTCATATCTATCTTGCACAACTCCAAAAGCTCCAAATCTCTCTTTTTGATCTATTAGTCCTAGATTTATACCTATATCATTTTTTGCACTTGAAGTTCCAAAGCTAAAATATTTTTTATTTTCTTCTTTTGATTTTAAAATAAGAGTGTCTATAATCAAATCAAGTGCTCCCATCTTGCGACCTTTTTTTGAGTTTGCTACATATTGAAGATGTGATAGTTGCTCATTTTCAAAAAGCAAGGCACCAGCAAGTAGAGTATCTTTATCATGTGAAAAGTATAGTTTTATGTTGTTTGGAAACTTATCAAAGAGATATTGTAAATCTTTAAGAGTATGAGTTGGCTCTGAATTATGATTTGATTTTAATACATCGCAGAGTAGGTACCAAAAACTCTCTATCTCATCTGATTGTCTAACTGACAAAGAGAGTTTTTTACTTTTTTTAATACTCCATTTTCTTCCATTTGAATACTTTATGGGCTTTGTTAAATCTATAGTAGATATTAGTTCTCTTTTTATAAGTTTTGCATTATTAAGTGAAAGTGCATATAGATCTTCTTGAGCGGGGTATTTATGATAGATTGTTGGAGATGGTTTATAGATAAGTTTTTCTACATGATAGGAGGATAAAAACTCTTTTAGTGAAGTAAAAATTTCTAACATAGTTTCTAGTTTAATCTTTGTATTGACAATCAAACCACCAAAAGTAAGCCCTTGATGAGAGTATAGAGTATGGTTATCAATATTTGCAGGTAGTAGTGAAATAAGGGTATCATCTTTATATATCAAAAGTGAAAAATCTTTAAATCTATTTTTATGATACTCTAGGTAGTCTCTTTTAAAAAAGAAGTGAGAATTTTTAGAACTATCTAAAAACTCATCCCACTTGTTTTTATCTGTATCACAGTATCTCTCAATCTTTATTTTCATCTATTAACTTTAAAAATTTTTCATAATCTCTTATATAGTCATCTGTATCATATAGGCTATCTGATATACAAAGAAGTATACTCCCTTTGGTAAAATTTGTCATTTTACCCCAAATAAAAGGCTTTTGCAGAAGTGCTTTTGTTGGGCTGTTGAGTCTATATGTTGTTTTATTTGTGCCATTATCTAAAGTTATATCACAACTACCATGTATACATATAAGGAGTTGATTGGAGTTATAGTGAGCATGTTCTCCTCTTATCTGTTTTAAGTCTACATCGTAGATATAAAAAATTCTTTTCATCTCAAAAGGTATACCAGAGCCTTTTTGTAAAAATATTAGTGAACCACAAGAACAATCTTCATCATTGTAACTTTCAAGGTTAAAAAGATTATTTTCCAAAAAGTCTCCTTGTGGATAGTCTAAATTTTAATAAGTTGATTCTAATAGTAAATTTTATAATTTGCCAAATAATGAGTAGTTTATATTTAAATGAAAAGTTAAAAAACTGTTTTATGTAGATTTTACGACTATCTTTTAAAAGATTCAAATACCCAATAGAACTACCTTCTAAACTAAGATTTAAATTATGAATTCTATAGGCACTTACTTTTTCATTTAAAAATGCGATTTTTTCTAAAGAGGCTACTTTTAGATAAAAGTCTAAATCCTCAATAACCAAATTTTTGTCATATTTACCTATTGTTTCATATAACTCTTTTTTAACCATTAGTATGGGTCCTGGAAGCATAAACTTATTTATAAATGTTTTTTTAATAATTTGTGAGTTTTTAAAACTATCTTTTTTATAGTTTCTATACTCAAACAAAGCACTATCATGTAATGTTTTATTTCTATTATCAACTATAATACAATCGCTAAAAACTGCTAAATATTGAGAATTGTCTTCTAAAAATCTAACTCTTTTTTCAATACCATCTAAAAGAAGATAGTCATCGCTTGCTAGCATAACTATATATTTACCTTTAGCTTTAGTTATAAGATTATTTAAAGTAGTGTTTAAACCTCTATTTTCTCTTCTTTCATAGTTAATATCAATTTTTTTATTATGTAGTTTTATCCAATCTGTTATAACTTTGTCAGACTCATCAGGTGACTGGTCGTCTATGATTACTATCTCTTTATTTGGATAGCTCTCTTCTAAAATAGAATCAAGGGTTTTTTCTATGTAGTCTTGATGGTTATACGATGGTATTATTATTGATACTAATGGTTGTGTGTTATTCATATATT
>DQSO01000178.1 GCA_015663225.1 Campylobacterales bacterium | reverse complement strand
TCAAGTATCGACTCCAATACAAACTCACCCCAACTACCTTGAAACTTATTATCACTCTTTAGTGCATTTGTTAGACGATTTGCTTCAAGTGAGAGTTCACTATTTAACTGATGAAGATTTTGAATCTCTCTTATTAAGTGAAATCTCTCTTTTGATTCATCTATATAATAGTTTTCTATCTCCTTGTTAAACTTAGCGATAGAGTTTTCAAAAGGAAGCAAAAGGTGTTTAAAGTCAGTTTGAGAGTTTAGAAGAGTTTGATTGGATATAGTTTTAAACTCTTCTTTAATATTTTTATAGTGTTCTAACTTATCATAAAGGAGTAGATTTTCATAATAAAGTTCTTTTATATTATCTTTTAAAAGTTCTTTATCACTCATAAACTTACTATATATATAAAAGAGTACTCCTATACATAAAACTAAACATCCAAAAAAACCGATTAATATATCTATAAATTCATTGCTTATCATGTAGAGAGTATATCTATTTTCTACATAATAAGAGTAAAATATGTCAAAATGAAATATAATTTATCAAAATGGCCAAACACTCTTTACTATTCTTGTTCCCCATGGTTGGCTGACACTCTGTTCAATCTCACCTTCACTCTCATAAAGTATTCTTGCATCTGCGATATATTTTGAGTTTATAGTGTTAAATTGATCTATATCATATGGTCTAATAACTCCTGTTATCTTTATAATCTGTTTATTTCCACTAAGAAGCAGTTCTCTACTTCCTGATATAAAGTAGTTTCCATTTTCTAAAACTCTAACTATTCTAGCACTTATTGTTGTTGTAAACTTTTCATTTGCACTTTTTGTACCAGAACCATTGAAACTACTCTTTGAATTTGTTGTTAAACCCATATCAGTTAGATGATTCAATTTTGAAGGCAGTTTTCCTGTAAAAACTCCTCCACCAAGTGAACTTGTTGATGAATCAGATAGTTTATTTGTAGCAGATGATAGTTGTATCGTGTTTTCATCTATCTCTACAGTAACTATATCATTTTGCTTCATAGCTTTTTTATCTTCAAAGAGTGGGTTTTTACCACGACCAAAAAGACTTCCCTCATTTCTTATGATTTTTACTTTTTTTGCAGTTATAGTATCAACATATACTGGAGGTTTCATAGATATTTTAGGGTCAACGGGAGTCGTACATCCGTTAAAAGTTACTATTAGTAAAAAAGTTAGAAAATAATTCTTATACATACTTAATCCTATTAAAGTTTATTTGATAAAAATCATAGCAATAATCGTACCATATTAAACTATTTGTATTTTAAATCAAAAAAATTAAATTATTTATATACTTAACTTTAAATAAAATTTATTTATTAATGTAAACTTTTAATTACTAAGTAAGAAATATTATAACATAATCATCTTATAAATAATTAGGAGATTGTTATGAAAACAATATTAAAAAAGAGTCTAATTGGACTTGTATCGGTTGCTGTTGTATCAGCACTTGGTGGATGTGCGCAAAGAACAAGCTGTGATGTAGATTTAAAAGATTCTATTGATCAAAAAGATATAGAAATAGCAGAACTTCAAACTAGTATTTCAAATAGTGAACTATTTCCACCTAATGCACAAAATGGTGAGTGCTATACAAGAGTTTTATCACCTGAAAAGTTTTCTATTACAAAAGTAAAAGTTTTAGTTAAAGAAGCTAGTACAAAACTTATAAAAATTCCTGCTCGTTACCAACTTGTAACTAAAAAAGTTTTAGTTAAAGAAGCTAGTACAAGATTGATTACATCTAAACCTATATATAAAGTAGTAAAAGAGAAAATTTTAATAACTCCAGTAAGAGAGTCAATAGTAGCAATACCAGCAGTATATAAAACTAGAAAAGTTAAACAACTAGTATCACCTGCTCATACAGAGTGGAAAAAAGGTAGTAGTAGCTATGCAAATATTTTAAAACAAAAAACTAACTCTACAGGTGAGATAATATGTTTAGTTAAAGTTCCAGCTAAGTATAAGTTAGTAGATCAAAAAATATTAGTAAAACCAGCTTCTACAAAAACTATTACTAAACCTGCGCAATATAAAATAATAGAAAAAAGAGTTCTAGTACAAAATGCACAAACCAAGTCAATAGCTATTCCACCAGTTTATAAAACTATAAAAGTAAAAGAGTTACTATCTCCAGCAACAACAAGAGAAGTGGTAATACCTGCAAAATATAGAATTATCAACAAAAAAGTTAAAACTGCAGAGTCTACACTTAGCTGGCAGCCAGTTTTATGTAAAACAAACTTCACAAAACCAAGAGTTAAAATGGTTCAAAGAGCTTTAAGAAACAAAGGTTTTAACCCTGGACCAATTGATGGTGTAGTTGGAAGAAAAACAAGAGCAGCTATAACAAGATTTCAAATAGCAAATAACCTTTCAACTGGTGCATTTACTATAAGAACACTTCGTGCTTTAGGTGTTTATAAATAGTCAACTTTGTGGTCTTTAGAGTAGTTTATCAAAAACTGCTCTACCACAGAAAAAGATCCAAAGACTAGGTATTCATCTTTTTTGTTTAATTTATCAAAGTTGGAAAATTTTATCTCTAAGTTTTTAAGAGTTTTTTCAAGCTCTCTTTTATCTACAACTCTCTCATTTTCAATTTTTAAAATTTGAACTCTTTTTATGATAGGCTTTAATATCTCAAGTATCATGTGAAAATCTTTATCTTTATAAGTATTGTAAATAAGAACTACTTTTTTACCTTTAAACTCTTGTGCAAGTGCAGATGCTGCTAGTTGGTTATGACCTACATCTATAGTAATATTTTCAGCTATCTTATGACATCTTCCAAAAAGTTTTACTTCATCAAGGTATTTTAAATCATATTTAATACCAAGTTTTTTAACCCCACTCATGCTCAAATATAGGTTCTCTTTTAAGTAAGTTGCAAATGAGTTATTAGATATAAAATTTTCTATATCTAAAATCTCATCTTTATTGAATAACTCAGTTGAGAAAATGGTATCTATATCCATCTCTTTTATAACATCATATACCTC
>DQSO01000164.1 GCA_015663225.1 Campylobacterales bacterium | reverse complement strand
CCGAGTTTCAAGCCATCACAGATGCCACTAGCTATTGCTATTACATTTTTATATGCTCCACATATTTCTGCTCCGATAATATCACTACTTGTATAGGTTTTTATAAATGTTGGGAAAAAAGATGAAAATTTATCTGCTAAATCTTGGTTTGTTGAGTTTATAACAAGTGCGGTTGGCAAAGACTTTATCACTTCAGCAGCAAATGATGGACCAGTAACAAAAGCTAGATTTTCTTCGGGGATAAACTCACTTAAAACTTCATTTAAAAACTTACCAGTTGATACTTCTATACCCTTTGCAGCTACAAGTATCTTTTGATTTTTAAATATAAAGTTTTCACTCATCCACTCTCTTATATGTTGGGCAGATATTGCCAAAACAATATACTCAAACTCGTCTACAATTGTTTTTGTAGATATAAAGTTTTTTATATCTCTTTTAGTTCGTGAACCGATATATGATTCACCCTGCACTAAAAATGCTGAGTGCAATGCTTCGCCCCACTTTCCTGCTCCTATGACTGCTATCTTACTCATCAAAACACTCCTGTATGTATTTTGCCCCTATGATATATGGGTTTATGACACTATCACCACCTGCAAGTGAAATCTTTTTACTTTGAGCTTTGTTATAAACTGCGGTTATGACTCTATTTTTGGAGTTTAACATCTTTACACTCATAGTTATAAAAAGATTTACATCAAAATCACTACTCAAACAGAGTACATTTTTACCACCATCATCTATACCATGCTTTTTAAATTCATTATTATCATGATAGTCTATATCTTCTATAAGTGTAATATGCTCACCTTTATTGATAAATATCTTCTCAAGCTCATATGCAACACCAGAATTACCTAAGATAATAGTTTCATCTTTTTTATCTAGTAGATAGTTATATATATTTTCAGCACTTAGTTTTGATGGGGATAGCACTTCATCTACTCCTACAATTTTTAGCTTATCAATCGCACTTGTATTTATGGCACTGCTAAATAGTTTTATATCTGGTTTTATAGAGCTAACAGTTAAAGCAACTGAAAGATTTAGTGCATCACTTCCTGTAAATATCAAAATATTTGAAGCTTTAGTAGATATATCTATCTCATCAAATATCTCTTCATTTGTAGCATCAGCTTTGATAGCAAGATAACCATCATCCAATGCCTCAGTTACTTTTTGTATATCATTGTCAATCACTACTATTTTTTTATGCACTATATCTAAGTGTTGCAAGGTTGTAGTTGCCATCTTTCCATAACCACAAACCAAGATAAAAGAGTCTAATCTTCCAATTTTATAGAGTATATTATTTTCTTTTATATATGCTAGTTTATCTGTCATGGTTGCTGTTATCATAGAAGTAAGAAGTGAGATTAGCATGATACCTGTGATAATCAGTAGCATAGTTATAAACTTACCCTCACTTGTTATGGGCGATATATCTCCATATCCAACAGTAGTAATAGTTATAACAGACCAATAAAGAGCATCATAATAATTTTCAATCTTATCATTAATCCCCTGCCCTTCAAACAGATATATAGATGTACCACTAAATAAGACTAAAAAAGCAAAAAATCCAAACAGTAGTGTAAACTCAAAACTTTTCTCTTTAAAAACTTTAAAAAGGTAGTTAATATCACTAATATATCTAAATACTTTAAGCAATCTTAAAAGTCTAAATTTTGGAAAAATCGCTAGTAAATCAATAATAGATAGTGGAGAAAAGAGAAATTTTATTTTATTTGAACTTACCCATATCCTTCCAATCCACTCTAGTATAAAAAAAACTATTGCAAATATTTCATATATATCTACCCAAAATGGTAGCTTGTGAGTTGTATTAACTATCAAAAGTATTACAGTTGTTAAAACTATGAACATAGCGATACCATTAAAGTATCGCTTGTAAGAAGATTTGTTATTTTCTAAAAGATTATATACAAATAATTTAAGTTTTTTGATCTTCTAGCCTATCTTTTTCTTTAGAAGTTCATTGACTTTAGCTGGGTTTGCAGTGCCTTTACTAGCTTTCATAGTCTGACCTACAAAGAAACCAAAAAGTTTCTCTTTTCCACCTTGGTACTGCTCAACTTTATCTTGGTTATTTGCTAAGATTTCATCAATAATAGCTAGTATCGCACCATCATCACTAACTTGTTTTAATCCAAGTTTTTCTATAACCTCATCAACATTTCCACCATTGTTTTCTACTAAAAAGTCAAGTACTTCTTTACCAGCTTTTCCACTAATAGTACCATCTTTTATGCGACTAACAAGTGAAGATAAGATTGTTGAAGTAATAGCACTCTTCTCTACTCCAGTGCCACCACTAAGTCGTCCTTGAAGCTCAATAGTTAGCCAGTTTACACTAAGCTTTGCATCTGCACCACACTCTATCATCTCTTCAAAATACTTCGCCATCTCAATAGTTGAAGTAATAACACAAGCATCATACTCTTTGATACCAAACTCACTAACATATCTTTTCTTTTTAGCATCAGGAAGTTCAGGGATAATTTTTCCCTCTTCATAGATCTTATCAGTAAGTATCACAGGAAGTAGATCAGGATCTGGAAAGTATCTATACTCTGCACTATCTTCTTTGCCTCTCATACTTCTAGTTTCTGCACTCTCTTCATTGTAGAGTCTAGTCTCTTGTACAACTTCTTCGTCATACCGTCCATCTTCCCAAGCTTCACATTGACGATTGTACTCATAAGCTATTGCTTTTTGAATAAACTTAAATGAATTCATATTTTTTATCTCAGCTCTAGTATAAAGCTTATCTTCGCCCTTTGGTCTTATCGAGATATTTACATCACATCTAAATGATCCCTCTTGCATATTTGCATCACTAATATCTAGGTATCTAACAATCGAATGAAGTTTTTTAAGATATAAAATCACCTCTTCTGCGGTTCTCATATCAGGCTCACTAACAATTTCTAGCAAAGGTGTACCTGCACGGTTTAAATCAACATGGCTCTCGCCTCCATGATGAATACTTTTACCAGCATCCTCTTCTAAGTGAGCTCTTGTAATCCCAATAGTTTTATGACTACCATCTTTAAAATCAATAACTAAATCCCCACCCTCAACGATTGGAATCTCAAACTGACTTATCTGGTAACCTTTTGGAAGATCTGGATAGAAGTAGTTTTTTCTGTTAAATATTGATTTTTTATGTATAGTTGAGCCAACAGCATTTCCAAAGTTAATAGCTTTTTTTACAGCCTGTATATTTAAAACAGGAAGAGCACCCGGAAGTGCTAAACATACTGGGCAGACATTTGTATTTGGCTTTTCACCAAATGAAGTTGGACATGAGCAGAAAATTTTTGTTTTTGTATTAAGTTGGATATGAACTTCTAAACCAATAACCATTTCAAACATAAAAATAACCTTAAATTATAAATTTTAATTATTTTACTCAAAAAGGGGTTAAAAGCTTATAATTAATCAAAAGTTAATAGTGATACAATACAGCTATCAAAAAAGAAGTATAAATGTCAGAAGCTGTAAATGTTAATACATCTTATCTAGATCTGTTTGATGAGTTAAAAGAAGAGGTAAAAGCAACCGGATTGTTAGAGAGAATTCCTGTTCATGGTTCTATTGAGATGATAGCTATTGTTGTCTCTTTTATTATAGTTTTTACTACTATTGCTTTATGAAGTTACAGAGACGATTTAATCTACTGAAAATAAAAGATATGACACAAAAATTTGCTAAAAAGCATAATATAAAATATTTTGAAACGATACCTATTGAGGCTTATGTTCAAATAAATAGAGTTTTAGGAAAATACTAATTTAAGTAAGACCACTCTTAGTTGTTGTGGTCTTATTAAAAACTCATATCAAAGCTATAGTTTCCATCCTCTTTTTTTAGAAATTTTTCTGTCTTTTTTATCTTTTTCATCTCATCTAAAATTGAATTTTGATGATTTTTGATAAGTTTTGTAGCTTCATCTAAAAGAGCTAGTATTTCATTTTGAATTTCTAAGGCTAATGGTTCAAAACTAGGTGGAGTTTTAGTCAACTCCACTATATCAGAAACATTTTCTTCAATAATAGCTCTTTTAAAATCATTAAGCCATTTCAAGCTCTAATCCTGTCTCTTCTCTCCAAGTTTCAAGTAGAACTTTTACAACATGGATGATTGTATTTAACTCTTTTGTTGAGTTAGTTATATTTGCTTCATTTAGTGACTTTATCTGATGAATATAGAGTCCTGTTAGATATGCTGTCATCTCTGAACCATCAGCTTTTAGAGAGCCTATAAGCTCTATAAATATATCACTTGATCTGCTTAACCACTTTGCTTTTGCCTCATTGTCCTTCGCTTCTATAGCTCTTTTTGCAAGAGTTGTAAATCTTAAAAGTCCCTCATATAACATCTCTATCAACTTTTCTGGTGAAGTTGTTGCTGCATGATTTTGTGCATATGCATTTATCGCTTGTTCTCTCATAAATCCTTTTTCCTCCTCATTAGTTTTTAGCATATTGTGCTTCTATCATATCTGTTAACATTGTAGACTCGCTACTAAGTCTTCCCATAACCGCATCAGCTGCTGCAAACTGTTTTCTTAAAATTTCATATCGTATATCAAGCTTCTCTTGAGCTTTTACGTGTGAAGCTTCTAACCTTTTTAAAGTATCTGCAAATGAAGTTTTCAAACTCTTTAGTGGTCCACTTGAACTAGTTGATAAGTCAAAAATCTTACTTTCAAGCCTATTAAAAAGTCCACTACTTGCATCACTTGCTTTAAAAAACTCAACAACTTCTGCTCTATTGTTACTAATAGCACTCGTTAACTCACTCTTATTTAATTTCAAGGTACCATCTCGTTCCATCTCTAATCCAAAATCACTAAACATCTTGCTATTAGTTGATATAGTAGTTGTTAGGACATCTCTTAGCTCTCTTGATATATTTCTAATATCGGCATTTCCCTGGAAGACTCCACTACTTTTTGTAGCTTTATCAAACTTTGTTAACTCACCTATCTTAGTAATAGCTTCATTAAACTTCTCGACAAATTTTTCAATACCTTCTATAATTCCTGTATCATCTTTTTCTAGGTTTACTTCACTAATCCCAACTTTTTTAAGACTTATAGTTACACCATCAATCAGATCATCTATCTCATTTGAACTTCTTGCAATACTTATACCATCTACTTTGAAAACTGCATCTTGTGCCACATCTCCAACTCTTGAAAAACCAGAAACACTAAACTGACTATCAGCTCCGCTCTCACTTGATTTTAAAACTATCTTATACGGATCTGTTCCACCAACATTTAAAATTGAAGCTTCAACTCCTAAACCAGCTGTTTCATTTATCTTTTTTACAACATCTTCTATTGAGTCAGTTATAGATAGACTTATCGTCTTTCCATTTATAACTATATCACTACCATCACCAAAAAGTGATGTTTTATCATTGTAGTTAGCATCTGATTGATGTATATCTTTTGTTGCCAACTGCTCAACATCTATTGAAAAATTTTGTGCCGAAGCATCTATTGTGCTAACTACACTTACACTATCTCCACTTACTTTTGTTTTTAAAGTATCATATGGAGCTTCATAAGTCATATCTGTCACTGCTGTTGAGAGTGAAGTCATAAGAGTTTTTATATCAGCCAATGAAGTCTGTTTAGCTTGTTGGGCAGTAATCTTTGCCTCTATTGGAGTTACTAAAGAAGATTTATCAGCTGCTTTAAGTTTATCAATAATATCATTTGTCAATACACCACTACTACCAAGTCCAAGTGTACTAAGTGCTCCTACTGCCATAACTTATCCTTTCACATCAAACAAAGATCCAACCATCTCTTTCATAGTCTCTTTTATCTTCATGGCTTGTTCGGTTGGAAGTTTTTGGATCTCCTCACCTGTATTTCTATCAGTTACTATTATAAAAAACTCATTTAATGTATCGTTATATCCAAACTTTACATCAGTTTGTAGTGATTGGCTTACAGCATTTAGAT
>DQSO01000134.1 GCA_015663225.1 Campylobacterales bacterium | reverse complement strand
AGATGCATTTAGATTTAGTTTTGACAATGGTTATAGTGGACAAAAAATAACAAGAGCTATGATACATACTTTTAAGTGTAGTGGTGGAGTTAGAAGTCAGACAAATATCACAAAAAATCCTGTATCAGTTGCAAGTGTTGCAGTAGCTCAAGCAAAAGAGCTATATGGTGGGAATCTTGGTGGATTTACTGGAGTAGTAGTAGGTGCAGGTGAGATGGGAGAGCTATTAGCTAAACATCTTGCAGCTGCTGGGGCAAATATAATCATAATAAATCGTAACCTTGAAAAGGCAGTAAAGTTAGCTGAAAAAATAGAGCATGTAAATGTTGTAGTTAAACCTTTTAGTAAGTTAAAGGAGATGGTAAATAGTTACAGACTACTTTTTACAGCAACTGGAGCACAAGATACTATCATAGATAAGAGTTTGGTTGAGCAAGTATCATTTGAACGGCATTGGTTTGATATAGCAGTTCCAAGAGATATTGAGCATTGTGAGTGTGAAAATATAAATATATATGCAGTTGATGATCTTAAAGATATAGTTGAGAAAAATATTCAAAAACGACAAGATAATGCTAAAGATGCATATAAAATAGTTGATGAGTTTATGCATAGTTTTTACAAATGGATATATACTCTGAATATTGATCCAATCATTAAGCAGATGAGAGAAAATGCAAGAAGTGCAGCAAGAGATGAACTAGATCGAGCTATAAAAAAAGGTTATATTGATTCTTCACAAGAGGAAGCAGTTTCAAAAATACTTCATGGTGCTTTTAACTCATTTTTGCACTCACCAACTAAAAATCTTAAAGAGATAGCAGGAACATCAAAAGCTGATACAGTTGTTCAATCTGTTCAGTTGATTTTTGATATCAATAAAGATGAAGATAAGATGATAAATACACCAAAGTGTGATTATCTGATGGAAAAAGATATTTTAAAAAAGGATAAAAGTTGAGATTTTCGCACCTATTTTTACCAACAAGTAAAGAGGCCCCAAAAGATGCTGTATTAGCTAGTCATATATATTTAACAAGGGCTGCTTTTATCGCTCAGATAGGAAGTGGTATTTATAACTTTTTACCTCTAGGGAAAATAGTTTTAGACAAGATAAAAGCTGTTGTAAAAGAGGAGCTTGATAGTGCTGGAAATCAAGAGGTTCAGTTAGGTTTTATAACACCATATAGTCTTTGGAAAGAGAGTGGAAGAGCTGAGAAGTTTGGAAGTGAACTTTTAAGATTTAAAGATAGAAAAAATAATGATTTTGTGTTAGGACCTACTCATGAAGAGGCGATGGTTGATCTTGTACGAAATAGAGTAAAGAGTTATAAAAATCTTCCACAAAATCTTTATCAGATAAATACAAAGTTTCGTGATGAAGCAAGACCTAGATATGGGCTTTTAAGAGGACGAGAGTTTTTGATGAAAGATGGTTATAGTTTTCATGAGAGCGATGAAGATCTTGATCGTGAGTTTAAACTTATGCAAGATACATATTGTAAAATTTTTACTCGATTGGGACTTGATTTTAAAGTTGTTGAGGCTGATAGTGGTGCGATAGGTGGTAGTGGAAGTAAAGAGTTTATGGTTCTTGCTGATAGTGGTGAAGATGATGTTGTAGTTTGTAACTCTTGTGAATATGGTGCAAATGTAGAGGTAGATGACTCTAAAGCTGGAGATAAGTGTAGGTGTGGTGGAGAACTTCGTATTACTAAAGGTATAGAAGTTGGTCATATATTTAAACTTGGTACTACATATAGTGAAGCATTAAAGGCAACTTATTTGGATAGAAATGGAAAAGCAGCACCGTTTATCATGGGAACTTATGGGCTTGGTGTTAGTCGTTTAGTTGCAGCGGTAGTTGAGCAACATCATGATGAACGAGGTATCAAGTGGACTGATGCTACTACACCATTTGATGTAGTTGTAATAGTTAGTGATATAAAAAAAGAAGACCAACGAGAGTTTGGAGAGAAGATTTATGAAGAGTTAAAAGAGAAGGGTCTAAATGTAGCTATCGATGATAGGGCTGAGAGATTTGGTTTTAAGATGGGTGATTTTGAGCTTATTGGAATCAAAAAAGCTGTTATTGTTGGTAAAAATCTTAAAGATGGGAGTGTTCAGATAGTTAAAAGAGATGATTTAGAAAAGATTGATGTAGCTATGGGTGATGTAGTTTTGAAAGTAATGGAGCTATAGAGTGATATATTTTTTAATCTACCTATTTTTAGAGATAACACTTAGTGTTGAGATTGCCTCTAAGATAGGTGGATTGTATACTTTTTTAGAAGTGATATTTTCAGCTTTTTTTGGTTTATTTTTGTTAACAAATTTTAAGTACACTCTTGGAAGCAATATGGCTATGATATTTAGTGGTGAAATGGATATAAAAGAGTTTCAAAGACTAAGTCTTTTTGCAATTTTAGGAGCATTTTTACTTATTGTGCCAGGATTTTTTAGTGATATACTAGGGGTACTTTTGCAGTTTAGTGCATTTGGTACTTTTTTTGCAAGAAAATTTTTAAAGCTTAAACCAAAAAATAAAAATAAAAATAATAATGATAGAGGAGATATGGACAGTGAAATCATTGATGTTGAAGTTATTGATTATAGGGATATTAGGAAGTAGTGCTTTTGCATTTAGTGCAAATGCAAAAGATACAGAAAAATATATAGAGAGGTTTTTTCACTCTGTTATTGATGGTCGAGGTAGCTTTGAGATTAAGAGTGTTGAAGTTAAAGATTATAAAGAAGTTCCTGAGCTTGATGGTTGGAGAGTATACTTTGTAGATATTAAGATAAAGATGTTAAAAGGCACTAAAGAAGAGGTAACAGCTCATGAGAAGGTATTTACAAATGGTAAGTATATTTCAAAAGACTTTTTTGAGATAAGAACTAAAGCAAGTTTGAAAAATAAAGTTTCGGTTGATATGAAAGATAGTAGTTATTACAATAAAGAACATTTGATTTATGGTGATGGTAGCGAAAAAGATAAGATGGTTATTTTTAGTGATCCATTATGTCCATTTTGTCAAGAGTTTATACCAGAGTTTTTAAATGATATAAAAGCAAATCCAGGTAAAATCGCAGTTTATTATTATCATCTGCCACTTCCTCAAATTCATCCTGCATCTACTACAATATCTAAAGCGATGAGTGTGGCTAGTCATAGAGGTATTAAAGATGTTGTTTTAAAAACTTATAAGAGTAAAGACTTTTTTGAGTTTCATGGAGCTGCTGATGAAGCTAAAATACTTAGTAGTTTTAATAAGGCACTTGGTGTAACAGTAGTTAGTAGTGATATAGATGATAAGAAGATAATTCAAGAGTTAAAAGATGATAAAAAGTTTGCTGGAAGATTGATGATAAGTGGTACACCAACTATATATCTAAATGGTAAAAAAGATAATTCAAGATATAAATATAAAAAGATTTTAGGACTAAAATAGATGAAGAAACTAATCATAGCAACAAGAGGAAGTCAGTTAGCACTTTGGCAATCAGAGCATATAAAAGCACTTTTGCAAGAGGCTCATGATGGGCTTGAAGTTGAGCTTAAAGTTATGAAAACTAAGGGTGATATTATATTAGATACTTCTTTAGCAAAGATTGGTGGAAAGGGATTGTTTACTAAAGAGCTTGAAGAAGCTATGTTAAGAGGTGAGGCTCATATCGCTGTTCACTCACTTAAAGATATTCCTACTGTTTTTCCTGATGGATTGGTTTTAGGTGCTGTAACAAAAAGAGAAGACCCTAGAGATGCACTTTTAAGCCAAAAGTATGGTAGTGTT
>DQSO01000180.1 GCA_015663225.1 Campylobacterales bacterium | reverse complement strand
TCAAAAACCATTTATAAAAGTTTTAAGACTTGCTAGAGTTGGACGATTTAAGATTATTTTCAAGTATTTTGCTCCTATATTAGCTCCAATATTTTTTATCAGTTTTACCTTTGGAGTAGGTGGTGCAATATTAGCAGAGAGTGGACTTAGTTTTTTAGGTATTGGTATTATGCCTCCTCAGATTAGTTGGGGTAGTATTTTAAGTGAAGGTAAAGCGATAGTTGATATTGCTTGGTGGGTTAGTTTTTTTCCTGGTCTTATGATATTTTTGATTATACTTGCTCTTGTAAATATCTCTGATTTTTTACAAACTATTACAAATCAAAAGGATAAAGTATAGAAGATTTAAAAGCTCTTTTAGACCTAGAAGTTAAAAAAAGAGATTCAAGCTTAGAGATAAGTTATGACAATCCTGATCCACTTCTAATAGCCTCAAGAGAGAAAGATGAATATATCTCTTTGATATGTGCACTATTTGCTTATGGCAATGCTAAACAGATTGTAAAGTTTTTAGATAGATTAGATTTTTCACTATTAAACGAAAGTGAAGATATAATAAAAAAAGAGTTAAAAGGCTTTTACTATCGCTTTCAAAAAGAGATTGATATTAGTGAGTTTTTTATCACTATTAAGAGGCTAAAAGAGATAGATAGTTTAGAAAACTTATTTTATCAAGGCTATAAAAAAGAAAACTCCATAATTGATGGATTAAACTCTTTGATTACAACAATAATCTCTCAAAATAGTTTCAAATCTCACGGTTATAACTTTCTCATAGGCTCTCCACCAACACTAAAATCAAAATCTACTTATAAAAGATATAATATCTACTTAAGATGGATGGTAAGGGATGATAAGTTAGATTTAGCTCTTTGGAAGAGTGTAAATAGAGCTGATTTACTTATGCCTCTTGATACTCATACCTTTAAAATATCAAAGCAGATAGGACTTCTAAATAGAAAAAGCTATGACCTAAAATCAGTGATAGAGTTAACACAAAAACTAAAAGAATTTGATGAAAATGATCCAATAAAATATGATTTTGCACTTTATAGAATAGGTCAAGAGAAAATTTTAGATGACTTTAAATAATTTTAGATAGAATAAACAAAATTTTCTAAAGGATGTAAAGTGAATGATATCTTTACTTTTATAGGGTTAATCTCTCATAATCATACGTTTTTAATTTTAGCTCATGTTGTTTTAGTTGCAGTTATTGTTTTGGCGATAGCAAAGTTTTCTACAAGCTCGATGCAAATTGTACCTCGTGGTGTTCAAAATGTTTCTGAAGTATATCTTAATGGTGTAGTTGGGATAGGAAGAGATGTTATTGGTGAGAAATTATCTATACATTATCTACCACTTGTTGCTACTATTGGTCTGTTTGTTTTTGTTTCAAATATGATTGGTATTATCCCCGGATTTGAAGCCCCTACTTCAAATATCAATGTAACTCTAGCTCTAGCTCTAATAGTATTTGTTTACTATAACTATGAGGGTGTAAGAGAAAATGGTATTGTAAAGTATATGAAGCACTTTTTAGGTCCAGTTTGGTGGTTGTATTGGTTGATGCTTCCAATCGAGATAGTTTCTCATATCTCTCGTATAATATCACTATCATTTAGACTTTTTGGAAATATTAAAGGAGATGATCTTTTCTTAGCAGTTATTCTTATGCTAGCTCCTTTTATCGCTCCTCTTGCTCCATATGCTCTTCTAGCTTTCTCAGGACTGCTACAAGCATTTATCTTTATGATATTAACTTATGTATATCTTGCAGGTGCAGTTTTAATAAGTGACGATCACTAGTAGGCTCTAAACCTACTAGTTGTTAGTTTGAAAAACTATCTGATTACCGATCCATCTTACTACGATACAAAAGAACAATTCAGAAGATATCTATCAACTATTTATAAAAATAAAAAAGTTGACTATGCCTGTTTTCGTGATAAAGAAAATCAAAATTTTATTGAGTATGCAGAAGATTTTTTAAAGATTTCTAAGCAGTTTGGAGTTGAAAAAACACTTCTAAATACTCATCTAAAACTAGCAAAAAGATTGGGATTTTTTGGTGTCCATCTAACATCAACTCAGTTTAATAAACTATCTATTGCAAAAGAAAAAAATCTTTTTACAGTTGTTAGTACACACTCTTTAGCAGATATTAAAGAGGTAAAGAAATTAGCAGATGCTATCACTTTTAGCCCTATATTTAAAACACCAAATAAAGGTAGAGTAAAAGGAGTAGATGAGTTAAAAAAAGCTGTAGATTTAGCTTATCCAACAAAGTGTTTTGCACTAGGTGGAATAGTCACAAAAAAACATATAAAAGAGTGTGAAAACATAGGTGCCTACGGCTTTGCATCTATAAGGTATTTTTCAGTAAAATAATTCAAAAAATATTGGAAAATCACATGTCAAAAAGTTGCAAAAAAGCATATATAACAACCCCCATCTACTATGTAAATGATGTACCACATATTGGTCATGCATATACAACTATTATAGCTGATACTATGGCTAGATACTCTCGCCTTATCGGTCTTGATACATACTTTTTAACTGGAACTGACGAGCATGGTCAAAAGATAGAGATGGCTGCAAAATCAAGAGGTAAAACTCCCTTTGAGTATGCCAATGAAATAAGTGGAAAGTTCAAAGCTCTATGGGATGATTTTGATATTAGTTATGATGGTTTTATTCGCACTACTGATGAGAGTCATAAAAAAGGTGTTCAAAAAGCTTTCTCTCATATGTTGGCTAAGGGTGATATTTATAAAGATGAATATGAGGGGCACTACTGTATAAGTTGTGAAACATTTTTTACCGAGACTCAGCTGGTTGATGGTGGTTTTTGTCCTGATTGTGGTAAAGATACGACAATAGTTAAAGAAGAGAGTTACTTTTTTAGACTATCTAAGTATGAAGATAAAATACTAGAGTGGTATGAGAATGATGACAAATGTCTACTTCCTCGTGCAAAGAAAAATGAAGTTATTAGCTTTGTAAAACAGGGTTTAAGAGATCTATCTATCACTAGAACAAGTTTTGATTGGGGTGTAAAACTACCAGATGATCTAAATGACCCAAAACATGTTATATATGTCTGGCTAGATGCTCTTATGAACTACATCACAGCACTAGGTTATGGTAGTGATGATGAAAAAAATATGGAGTACTGGCCAGCTAGAGTTCATATAGTTGGTAAAGATATACTAAGATTTCATGCTATCTATTGGCCAGCATTTTTGCTTAGTCTTGATCTTCCACTTCCTAAACATGTAGCAGCTCATGGTTGGTGGACAAGAAATGGCGAGAAAATGAGTAAATCTAAAGGCAATGTAGTAGATCCAAAAGAGGTTGCAGATGCTTATGGAGTTGAAAATTTTAGATA
>DQSO01000118.1 GCA_015663225.1 Campylobacterales bacterium | reverse complement strand
AACGAACTTGAAAAAGGTCTACTGATGAGGATTTTTTTAATCCATTTTCTAAACTTGGATCTATTTTTACCATCCAAGGAACTTTCGCATAGTGCTTTTTAAAATCTGTAAGAGGAGCTATAACTTTTAGTGCAAGTTTTCCAATAGTGTCGCTATTTAAAATAATACAAGGTCTACTTTTTTTCATCTCAACCCCAACTATTGGATCTAGGTTAACTATCCAAATTTCACCTTGTTTCACCGGAAATCTTCACTATCTAATGATGTCAACTCTATAAAATCACTATCTTCTACATACTCTTTTTGCATCATTTGAACTGCTTTTTGCATTTTAATTTTTTCTTGATTAGATACATAGCTCTCTATTGCAAGTTTAATAATTTCAGATTTTGAGCGATTTACCTCTTTTTTTAAGCTATTTAAAGTTTTATTTAAACTACTAGGTAGCAAGAAAGTTATTCTATCATATCCTATTTCTGCTGTTGTCATAAAACCTCCTTATTGTTAAGAGTAATAATAGATCAATATTTGATGTTTGTCAAGTATGTTTTAGTAGATATACTCCCGACTAGGAAATTGTCGATTTTTAACCTCGTCTACATAGTTTTCAAGTCCCTCTTTGACAAGTGAAGCCCCTTGTAGATAATGCTTTACAAACTTAGGTTTAAACTCTTCAAAAAATCCAAACATATCACTCCAAACAAGTACCTGACCATCAGTATCAACTCCCGCTCCAATCCCAATAGTAGGGATAGAAATAGCTTCTGTAATAGCTTTTGCAATATCATCTCTAACACCCTCAATAACTATAGCAAATGCTCCAGCTTCTTCTATAGCTTTTGCATCATCTATAAGCTCTTGAAGTTGATTGTCATCTCGTCTAACTTTATATCCGCCTTCACTTCTTACAAACTGTGGCATGAGACCGATATGTCCCATAACTGCTATTGAGTTTGAAGTTAGATGTTTGATGATATGAGCTCTGTCTTTCCCGCCCTCTATCTTTACCGCTGATGCTTCACTCTCTTGATAGACTTGAACTGCACTATTTAGTGCATCTTCAGCTGTATTGTACGATCCAAAAGGCATATCTAAAACTACTAAAGATTTTTTTGCACCATTGCAGACGGCTTGTGTATGGTAAATCATCTGTGGCAAGGTTGCACTCAAAGTATCACTTTTACCTAAAAAGCTCATATTTAGGCTATCTCCTACCAGTATCATCTCAACACTTCCATCAAAAAGATTTGCAAAGAGAGCATCATAGGCTGTTACCATTGTTATAGGCTCTTTACCTTTTAGATTTTGTATAGTTGTAATCGTTACTTTTTTATCATATTTTTTAGTTTGAATACTCATATTTTCCTCATTATCATGTGAAGTTTTATCTATTTTATCAAAATAATTATATACTAAGAAATATAACAAAAGATAATGGAGAAAATATTGAAAAAACTTGTTGCATATCTAACTACTGGTTATCCTGATATAAAATTTACCCAAGATGTTGCTTATGCTTTAAAAGAAGCTGGTGTTGATATGTTGGAGCTTGGTATGCCCTTTTCAGACCCTGTTGCTGATGGTCCTATTATCGAAAAAGCTAACTTAAAATCTCTACAAAATGGTTTTAAAATGGATGATCTGTTTGAGCTTTCAAATAGTATAAGCAAAGATATTGATACTCTATGGATGGGATATTTTAATCCTTTTTATCAAAAAGGTATGTTAGATATGGCAAAAAAAGCAACTGAGTATGGTGTAAATGGATTTATAATCCCTGACTTACCATATGAAGAAGCAAATATATATAGTGCAGATTTAGCAAAAAACGACATAGCCCTTATAAACTTTGTAGCACCAACTGATTCACATGATAGGATAAAAACCATACTTCATGATGCACAAAATTTTATCTATCTTGTAGCTTATGCTGGTATTACAGGAAGTGGAAAAAGTGAAGATTTAACAAAAGTTATAGAAGATATACGAAGTGTTAGTAAAACTGATATTTTCATAGGTTTTGGGGTAAATAGTGAGACTGCTAAAGACAAAGTAAAAGGTGTTGATGGAGTTATCGTTGGTAGTGAGTTTGTAAAAGTTCTGCTTGATGACAAGATAAATAACACTCAAAAAATCACTAAAATAGCTAGTATTGCTAGAGAGATTAAAGAGAAGATTAATAGTTAAATCTTCTCAATCCTAGCAAGACTCTAGGTTAAATTAAAGGTGTATTATACAGTGTGTAGAGCATACCTAAAAGTACTGACCACCTTATAACTTTTGCAAACTTATTAAACATAAATATTCTTCTTTTCTTTTTATGATATTATAGCTTCTTTATATTTAGAGAAGGGAGAAATTATGAAAGATACAGATACTATTGAAGAGCTAAAACTTCATATTCAAAATTCTGATATTTATCCTATGTACCCTTCTGATATTGCTAATATTTTAAAAGAGCTTAGTGATGATGATTTTAAATATTATATAAAAAAACTTCCTTCTGAAATAGTTGCTGATGTTGCACTAGAACTTCCTGATAGATACTTTGGTAATATTGCTAGAGAAGTTTCTGTTGAAGATTTATCAGTTGGACTTAAAGAGCTAGAGAGTGATGATCAGACTGATTTTATACAAGAGATAGAAGAAGTTGATAAACAAAAAGCAAAAGATCTTTTTAATACTCTTGATTTAGATGATCAAGAAGATATAACAAAGCTAAAAAGTTATAATGAAGATCAAGCTGGTTCATATATGCAAACAGAAGTCTTTACAGCTAGACTTGATGAAAAAGTTTGTGATGTAATAGATAGATTT
>DQSO01000048.1 GCA_015663225.1 Campylobacterales bacterium | reverse complement strand
TAAATGAGCACTGTACAAAGATAGATTTTACAAACGGTTATGATGGTTGTTGTATCTTAAGTTGTAACTCACAGATGAAAGATGCACTAAGAGGTGCATTTATCCCTAAAGGATATTCTAAACAAGAGAGCGATGAGATGTTAGAAGAACTCTCAAGTGAGGTTGCAAATATCATAATGGGAGTATCAATAGTAGATTTTCCAGAACACTTAGGTGTTGTCTCAATCTCTGTACCACAAACTATTTGCAATAGCGATGGTGTGAGTTTTATTGAAAATGCAAAAGAGAAACATATAAAAGAGATAAGTACAAGTCATGGAAAACTGCTTTGTATTTTGATAGAAAATGAGAAACAAAAACAAGATGATAAAGTTTTAGAAGAAGTTAAAGAGTTAGATTTAGTTTAAAAAAATAAAAGGAAAATAGATGTTAAAAATATTAGTAGTAGATGATTCAATGATTATAAGAAATACTCTTAAAAAGATGTTTGAAGAGTTAGGACACTCAGTTGTAGGACTTGCAAAGTCAGGTCAAGAAGCGATAACAATGTATCAAGCTCATAAACCAGACTTAGTAACGATGGATATTACTATGCCACTTATGAATGGTATTGAAGCATTAGCCAAGATAAGAGAAAATGATTCAGAAGCAAATATTATAATGGTTACTTCTCATGGTGAAGAAAACTTAGTTATGGATGCTATAAGCAGTGGTGCTAAGGGATATATTTTAAAGCCAATAACTCATGGTAGAGTAACTACAACTCTTTTGAAAGTATTTCCAGATATGGTAGTTGCTTAATATCATGCTAAAAGTATTAGTAGCAAAAGCTTAAACTATATTAGGAAATACTGCCAAAATCAAAAGTGCCAATAGTTGTAAAACTATAAAAGGCACAACCCCTTTATAAATATCACCTGTACTAACCAATCCATTTGAAGCCCCTTTAAGATAAAAAAGTGCAAATCCAAATGGTGGAGTCAAAAAAGATGCTTGTAGATTCATAGCAACCAATATAGCAAACCATATAGGGTCTATACCAAAACTATGAACTATTGGAAGTAGTATAGGTATTACAATAAAACATATCTCTAAAAAATCTACAAAAAAACCAAGAACAAATATCACAAGCATCGCAATAGCTATAAAAGCATACTTATTACCAATATCTTCACTAAAAAACTGCTCAACCAAGTCAGGTCCACCAACTTCATTAAAAACAAGAGAAAATGCAGTAGCCCCGATAAGAATCATAAATATCATAGCAGTAAGTTTCACACTCTTACTCATAGCATACTCAAGCATCTCTCTTGAGAAAGTTTTTTTATAAAATGTTAAAAGTATCGCTCCAATACTTCCATAAGCAGCTGATTCAGTAGGAGTTGCAATACCTGCAAATATACTACCTAAAACTATAACCATTAAAAGTAGGGGAGGAAATATAGCCTTAAGTGCAGTTTTAACAATCACAGCTTTTTTCTCTCCATCATTTTGAATAGGAGGCATAGAGTTAGGTTTTAAAAATGAGATAATAAGAATATATCCAATATAAAGTCCAATAAGAATCAAAGAGGGAACAACCGCTGCACGAAACAGATCACCAACACTTATACTCATAACATCACCTAGTATTATAAGAACGATAGAAGGGGGTACTATCTGCCCCAAAGTTCCACTTGAAACTATAACTCCACTTGCGATTTTTTTATCATACCCATGATTTATCATAATAGGAAGAGCGATAATACTCATCATGACAACACTAGCACCAACTATCCCCGTACTAGCAGCCAAGATGCTTCCAACAAGTATCGTACTAATAGCTAAACCACCTCTAACTCCGCCAAAAAGCTTTCCAAGACTTAGTATCAAATCTTCTGCAATCTTGCTTTTTTCTAAAATAAGCCCCATAAATATAAACAGTGGAACAGCGATAAGTGTAAAGTTTTGCATAATCCCATAGATTCTAAATGGAAGAAGATTAAAAATCTCCAACCCAACATCAGGAGTAAAAAAAGCAACTATAACAGATGCAGTTCCAAAAGCAAATGCAACAGGAAACCCAACCATTAAAAGGATTAAAGATGTGATAAACATATATAAACCTATCACTTATCACCCCTTATCATGTGAAAGTTTTTAACAATATTTGAGATTGATTGAACTCCTAAAAGTGCAAATCCTATAAATATAAAACCCTTGATAACATATCTACAACACAGCCCACCAGGATCACTAGAAATCTCCCCTTGCAAAAAGCTAAGATAGATAAAGTTACTACTTGTATAGAGGATGATAGCTACAAAAGGAAGTATTAAAAAGATAAGTGAGATAAGGTTGACAATAGCTTTTGTCTTATTGGTATATCTGGAGTAAAATATATCAACTCTTACATGATCATCACTATTAAGTGCATAGCTAAGCCCTAAAAGAAAAATCATATCAAAAAGATGCCACTCTAACTCTTGCAAAGCTACATTGCCACCTGAAAATAGATAACGATTTAGTGAATCATAGACAACTAATATAGCCAAAATAAGCACCAAATACGAGGTAAACTTACCAATCCTATCTATAAAGTTATCTATAAAAATCATACTTTTTTAACTTCACCAACCGAAGTTATAATATCATCTTGTCTCATAAAATGCTCACCTATCAAAAATGCATCAACACCCTCGCTACTTAGATGCTCAATAATCTCTTTATTATTGATACCGCTCTCTGCTACTATGATTTTACTATTTGGTATTAAAGGCATAAGTTTAGTAGAAAGCTCCATATCCATCTCAAATGTTTCAAGATTTCTATGATTTATCCCTATAATATCAGCACCAGCATAGATAGCTTTTTTAAGTTCACTCTTATCATGTATCTCGACTAAAGCATTCATTCCTAAGTGCCAAGTGTAGTTTAAAAGCTCTTTTAACTCTTTTTGAGTTAATGCCATAGCGATAAGTAGTATAAAATCAGCTCCGTAAACTAGAGATTCCAATATTTGATACTTATCAACTATAAAATCTTTTCGCAAAAGTGGAGTTTTACAATATCGTCTAATACCTGTAATATATTCCAAATCACCTTGAAAAAAGTGAGGTTCAGTTAAAACAGAGATTGCATCAACTCCAGCAGTTGAATACTCTTGTGCTATTTGCAAAGGATCAAAATCCTCTCGTATTACACCCTTGCTAGGACTAGCCTTTTTAACTTCTGCAATAATCTTATAAGGATCCTCTTTTGTTGCTCTTAAAACTGGCAATACATCTCGTGGAACATAAGGGTTATAAGCCAAGCTTCGCCCCAACCAGTCAAAGGGCATTACCTTTTTTCGCTCCTCTAAATCCTCTTTTGTCTTTTTTATAATATCATCAAGTATCATCTCTCTTTATTCTCCAAACATTTTTTTATCATTTTTAAGTGTTGTTGTATATCTTCTTGTCTCTCATCTTTTAAAGGTGAGAGCACATCAAAAGCTTTTTTACACTCAGCACTTTTATAGTATCCCCAAGCTAAAGAGTCGATATAGTATGCATTTTTAGGGTCAATTTTTAGAGCCATATTTACAAGTTTTAGTCCCTTTTTTATATCTTTGTTGTGTTGTATTAGTATATAACCATAGTAGTTATAATATACAGGACTCATAATCTTGTAAACAGATTTCTCAAACCTATCAAATACTTTTTCTAACTCTTTTAACTTCTTATTGCTACTAAAAGCACTCTCATTAGGTTCATATAAATATACAGCAGCTTTTATCAAAAAGATAGGATTTTTATCTTTTTGATATAGTTTTATCGCTAAGTTTTCTGCTTTTTTATACATTTTAAAGTTTCCATATAAATCCATAAGCAGTTCATCATAGATATGGTACTTTTCCAAAAACTCTATTAGATTTTTCTCATCTTTGTTTTTGATATAAATATTTATAATCAATTGAGCATATATTTTATCCTTAGTGGAGAGGTAGAGTTGTTTTAAAATCTTCAATGAGCTAAGACTTGTTAGATCACTTTGTATCGCTAAAGCAATCTTTTGATTTTGTAAGGTGTTCTCTTTTAATAGATTTAACTCAGCAATCTCTCTAGCTTTTTTATAGTTTTTATTTTCTACATAATAAGGTATCAAAAACCTTGCAAATGCAACACTACTCTTCGCTTTTTGTTTGATAATATCGATATATTTTTCTATAAGTTTATACTCTTTAACCATAAGTGCATAGCTAATAGACCTCTTTAAAAATATCTCATTTTTATCTATATCATAAAGTTTTGAATAGTTTAAAGCACTACATCTATACTTTTTATGTAGTTCACAATCAACTGCTATCATGTAGATAAAATCTCTGTTGATATTTTTTTGCCCATAACAGCTTGTAGTAAAAACAAGTATTAAAATAACTATATAACGATACCAGGGCACTCTTTTACCACCTCATCAATATTTTGTTTAAAACTATCCCAAAAGGGAAATGTTCTACACTGCATAGGTCTAACATCATAAATCCCACACCGTTTTAACTCTCTATCAAAAAATATACACTCAAAACTATCATCATTTTGCTTCTCAACTAAAGAGTATTTATAACCCACTTTTTTTATATAAGTCGATGTAAACTCATCAAATCCTAACTCTAGCGATAAAGCAACTTTTTTCATCTCATCTATATTTATCCATATATAACCACTCTCGCCAGTACAACATTGCCCTTCACACTTAAAACAAGCAGTTGAATCAAAACTAAACTTAAAGCCTTTTACAGTTTGCATTTTATACTATGTGTCCTTGTTTTTAGGTAAATATTTTTTACTTCTTGTGAAAACTCACCTCTATTTGTAGCGATAAGTGGTGGCATGATAGTTATGTTTGATTTTGAACTTCCCCTTGCATGGATAAAAACAAGTGAGCTATTTTTATCTTTCGTACCATATACAAATCTAATATTTTCTATTTGAAGCTTATTCTCTTTACAGATTGAAAAGATATTGTCTATCTCTTTAGCATCATAGCAAAAGACTAAGTTACCTCTATTTGTAAGTAGTTTTTTAGACTTTCTTATAAAATCCTCAAGCTTTAGATGCTGGGCATATCTACTTGTATGAAGCTTTTTATTTTCACTCTTTACAACGGTGTCACTATAATATGGAGGATTTGAAATGATAAAATCAAACTTCTTTTCAAACTCCTTATCTAAAAAATCTCCCTTTATACTCTCACATGATAATGAGTTAACTCGTGCATTATTTGAAGTTAAGACTATATTATTTGGCTGAATATCTATGGAGTAAAGATTGATTTTAAAATCTCTTGCAACTAAAAGTCCAACTATCCCACATCCACAACCAACATCTAAAAGGTTACCTTTGGGGTTTAGCTTAGATATAAAATCATACAGATAATGGCTGTCACTGTTAAATAAAAACCCATCATCCTCTTGATATAGTAGCAACATTTAGTCCTTTTTTTGTAATATTTGGATAATACAAAAAAAAGGCTAATAATATGATAGTAATTCCAGCGAGAATAGAGTCTTCAAGATTTCCAAGAAAAGTTTTAGCAGATATAAATGGTGTGCCGATGGTAATAGCCACAGCAAATAGGGTCAAAGATATTGATAAAGTTTTGATAGCAACTGACTCACAAGAGGTTTTAGAAGTGGCTAAAAGTTATGGATTTGAAGCTGTTATGACTTCAAGTGAGCATAAAAGTGGAACTGATAGGATAAATGAAGCAGTAACTTCCCTTAATCTTGATGATGATGAGATAGTTATAAATGTTCAAGCAGATGAACCTTTTATCGAAAAAGAGGTGGTGCAAAAGCTACATGATAGAGTTGTTGAAATAGGGCAGAGTGCTATGATGGTTAGTTGTTACAATATCATAGAAGATTCAAGAGTAGATGATCCAAACTTAGTAAAAGTGATACTAGATTGTGATGATTTTGCTATATATTTTTCAAGAAGTCGTATACCATATAGTAGGGGAGATTGTGAAAACTACTATGGACATTTAGGTTTGTATGGGTTTAGCGTAAAATCTCTTAGAGAGTTTTGTGCTTTGCCACTTGCCCCACTAGAAGATATAGAAAAACTAGAACAACTTCGAGCCATCTATCATGGTAAAAAAATTGCAATGGTTCAAGTTTTGAGTGAAAGCTTTGGGATAGATACAAAAGAGGATTTAAAAAGAGCGATGCTTAAAAAATAGGCAATTATCACTTTTTATAGACCTGGCTTTGCAATGCTTGAAGCTGGACTTGTAAGAACTAAAAATGATATATACTATCGCATCAATGACTTTTTTACCTATTGGTTATGCACTAGCTTTTGGAGATTTTGGAAGTGATAGTATGAGTAAATGGGAGGCATTTTAGATTTTAAAATGCTCAAGCCCAAAATATCCACCGAGGAGGAGGAGTGGTTAGGATATTTCGGACTTGTACTTATATCGGTAAACTAATAAAAAACTTTAAAAAAATCCATAGAAATTTGTTATACAATATACTTCAATAAGTCGGGCTTTTT
>DQSO01000157.1 GCA_015663225.1 Campylobacterales bacterium | reverse complement strand
CTGCCATATCCCACATCGGCATAAATATACCCATAGCTAACATCAGTACCATACCTGCGATAAAACCTATAAGTATCGGTTCAATATATGCAGATAAATTATCTATGATATTATTAAATCTCTCTTTATAATAATCACTAACTTTTTCAAGCATAGCATCAAGTGCTCCACCACTCTCACCTGCTTTTATCATCTGTATCAACATTCCCTCAAAAAGTTCAGTATCCTTAAAAGCATCAGTCAAGTTTGAACCTCTCTCTATTTGAAGTTTAACTCCTGCTAACTTCTCTTTTATCTGTTCATTTTCAATAGTAAGAACTGCCGTATCAAGAGCTTCAGCCACTGGAATACCAGCTCGAACTAGTTCTGTAAATATAAGCATAAATCTACTCATAGATGCAAAATGTATCAACTTTCCTATAAGATAAATTTTTAGATAATATTCATCTGCTTTTCTTTTATACTCATCACTATTTTTATACATATACTTATGATACATCACAATACCAATAATACCAGCTAATATAAATAACCCATAATTATTAATAGCTGATTCGCATGCAAGAAGTATTTTAGTAGGCATCGGTAAATCTGCACCAAGTTTTTCAAATATATCTTTAAACTTTGGAACAACATATACCATTAAAATAGTAAATGCAATTGATATAGCGACTATCACAGTCATAGGATATCTTAGAGCAGATTTTAACTTTTTAGAATTTGCCAGCATCTCTTCTAAAATATCAGATAACTTACTTAGCGACTCACTTATATTACCAGTATTCTCACCTAGTTCAACCATAGCTATTGTAACATCACCTAGTTGATATTGATAAACAGTTAGTGCTTCAGTTAAACTTTTACCTGAGTTTAAATCTTCATCAACTTGTTTAAAAATCTCTTTTAGTTGTGGATCAACAGTTGAATTTGTAACCTCTTTCAGACTATCATGTATACTTATTCCTGCATTTGTCATAACTGCTAGTTGTCTCATCGCTGAAACTAACTGTTCTACATCAACCTTTTTTTGAGAAATTTTTCCAAAGTATTTCTCTTTTAAATCATTTATTTGTACTTCTAAAGGAGGTGAAACCTCTTTTATTTTTAAGATAGTTGCTCCACTAAATTTAGCTTTTGCTAGTGTCATAGCATCTCTTCTAGAGATTGCTTTTATCAAACTTTTATCTCTTTTACCAGATAAAAAATAATTTACTTCATAATAACTAATCATGCTTTTGCCACCCTATATGCTTCTTCTATCGTTGTAATACCTTTAAGAGCTCTACTCATTGTATCTGCAAACATATTTACAAATCCATTTTCCAAGGCATACTTTAAAATTTCCTCTTTACTACCACCACGAGCTATCATACTTTGAATATTATCATCAATAACAAGAACTTCAGAGACCAACTCTCTTCCTACATATCCACTATTCATACATTTATCACAACCTTTAGCTTTATAAAACTGATACTCTCCACTACTTGGTAGATGCTCTTGAATATCACTTAACATGTCAGCAGGTAGTGTTGTCTTTATCTTACAATGATGACAAAGTTTACGAATAAGTCTTTGTGCTTGAATAGCAACTAAAGCACCACTTACAAGATATGGTTCAATTCCCATATCAACAATTCTTGTAATAGCACTAACCGCATCATTTGTATGCAAGGTTGAAAAAACTAAGTGGCCAGTCAATGATGCTTCAACAGCAATCTTCAATGTATCACGATCTCTTACTTCACCAATCATGATAATATCAGGATCTTGTCTTAAAATTGATTTTAAAGCTGAGGCAAAAGTAAGATCTGCCTTTATATTTACTTGCACCTGTTGAATTAAGTTCATCTGATACTCTACTGGATCTTCGACAGTAATAATCTTTGTTTTAACATTTTTAATAGCATTAATAGCAGCATAAAGTGTTGTAGTCTTACCGCTTCCTGTAGGTCCAGTTACAAATATAATCCCATAAGGAGCATCCATCGCAGATCTAAATTTTTTATAATTTGTTGGATGCATTCCTAAACCTTCAAGTTTAATCATAACTTTTGATTTATCAAGTATCCTCATAACTATAGATTCACCAGTCATAATAGGAAGAGTTGACATCCTAAAATCATAACTGCTATCCATAACTACTGCTGAGAACCTTCCATCTTGAGGTTTTCTTTTCTCGGCGATATCAAGGTTTGCTAAAAGTTTTATCCTTGAACCTAGTGGTGGATATATATCTTTATCAAAAACAAATATCTCTTGCAACATCCCATCTACCCTACTTCTAACAACACAGTTTGTCTCTGTAGGCTCAATATGTATATCACTACCTCCGCTTATAATAGCTGTTTTTAAAATCAACTCAATAAGTTTCAGTATTCCAGAACTCTCACCTGTATTTTCACTAGCACCAGTTCTAACTTCATCCCTTATTTCAGCAATCAGGTCCTTAACACTCTCGCTCTTTTCAATAATATGAAGATGTTTTTCTATTTGAGTTGGATTAGCTAAGACAACCTTTATCAACTTGTTTTTACTAAACCTATTTAAAGAGTCTTGAGCACTTAAATCAAATGGGTCTTTAACTGCAAAATAGATATTTAGATCATCCTCTTTATATGGTAAAACACCAAGTTTTTCAAGCTTTGAGTATCCAAGTTTAGTAGCTATTGAGTAATCTACATCAATATTATATAGATCTATATATTCCACATTTAAAGCTAAACCTAAGTGTTGTAAAAAATCATCTATATCAATAGAAAACTCTTGATATATATTTTTTAAGACTATTACACCATTTTTAATAGCTTCTACTAGAAGTAGAGTTAAAGTATTGCTATCAACTATTTTATTATCTATTAAGATTGAGCCTATATCATCATCACTCTCTTCATATTGCTTAATCAGTAGTTTATATTTTTGTTCATCAATAACTCTATTGTTTAGTAAGAAATCTACTATTCCTAAACTCTCTTTTGCTTTCACGAATTTATTCCTTTTAATAACTCTTTTACTTTTTTAGACTTATATGCTTTGTAATAAGTTACAAGAGCACTTCTCGCACTTAGCTTATCACCCAATTTTACTTTCGACTTAGCAAACATAATCCAACTGTTTTCATCACTATCATTAAGCTCATTTGCAATAATTGACCACTTTAGTGATTGTTTGTATCTTTTTTTTGAAAAATATAATTTAGATAATTTTAAAGCTAATTTATAATCATATGTTTTATTAAATCTTTTTTTGTATCTAGTAAAATATGATTTTTTACTATTTTCAAATCTATTTTTCTTTTTAGTAACCGCTGATTCTATATGAATAATACTCTCACAAGCTGGTTGTATCTTATTATTGATTTTATCTCGTTTTTTAGGCATATCGACTTTTATAAGTTTTAGTTTTTTTACTATCTCTTTTTCAGCTAAAATAATTTCACTTTTTTCTACTCTTTTTCTGATTTTTAAACTGTCTATATCTCCTTCTATCTCATATAAACTTATTAAAAATTTACTCTTATAAGGCTTTTTATTTTTAGGAATATCATACAAAATTACTAGAGCAATAACTATTAATACTAACAATGATGAAAATTGTATTAAAAAATTCTTATCTATTGTTTTTTTATTACTGCTCATTTATTTTCCTTTACTTAGTTAAAATCACTATAGCCAAGTTGCTTAAGTGAAACACTTTTAATACCATTAGTAACTATATATGGTGTAATAATTATTACTAACTCCTCTTTTATATCTGTAGAAATATTTTGTTTAAATGCATTTCCAAATATAGGTAAGTTTCCTAAAATCGGAACTTTTTTAACACTTGTACCTTTTTTGCTACTTATCAACCCGCCAAGAATTATCTTCTGTCCATTTTGTAGTTTTACAACAGCTGACATCTGTTTTTTAGAGAGATCGGGTGGGATAACTCTAATACCATCTTTTAACTCTACAGCTTGTTTTACTGAACTAATTGAAGGATTTATTTTTAATATTATCTCATTATTATCAGTAATTTGAGGTGTAATATCAAGTAAAACTCCTGCAAATACACTTTTTACAATATCTCCCGTTCCAGTTGCACTACCACCGGTTGAAACTTGTGAAACAGTTTGTTGTAACTTATAATATAACTGCTCACCAGAGCTAAATATCGCTGGTTGATTATTCGTAGTAGTTATTTTTGGATTAGATACACTACTTACATCACCTTGAGTATTTAAAAAATTTAATATATCACTCATAGTTACTGATCCAGATAATCGCATATAGTTTGCATATCTGCCCAAACCATCAATCCCTGTAATCTGTTCCGTTTCCGAATCAATCGTACTAGCTCCATTATTTTTAATTGACTCATAAGTAGCCTTAACATTTTGCAACTTATATAGTTGAGACCAATCGACACCAGTTGCTTTTGAATTATCAAGATTTACTGATAGTATTTTAACATCTATCATAACTTGACGATGAAGTCTTTCCATAAGTTCATCCAAATATGCAGCTACTCTTTTTATCTGTGAACCTGTGCCACTTACTGTAACTAATCCTGCTTCTTTATTTATAATAGGTGCTGGAGTTTTAAACTTATCAAGAGGTGAGTTTATTACAGCCTCTAACTCTTTTTGTATTGTTGACCAAAAACTAAAATTATCACTTGATATTATTGATGCACCTGTGGTTTGACTTCCTCCATCACTACTTTCTCCCTCTTGTGCTGCATCTGATCCACCAGTGCTAGGATTGCTATCACCATTTAAAGATATATCAGTATTACTTGAGCCACTTCTTTCAGTATTTACATAATCTATTTTAAATGTTCTTGTAATCAATCCACTAATCTTTAAAATATTATTTCTATAGCTATACTGCAATCCCTTTGAAGAGACCAATAAAGAAAATATATCTTTTAGTTTCATTTTATGAATATTGATACCAAATAATTTTTCATTAAGTCTATCATTTGCGACACTATCATGTGCTATCATGCTATAACCACACTCACTACTTAGTTGATTAAGTATCTCATAAGTTGAAACTTGTGAACTCATTTTTATATTAAAAGTTCTTG
>DQSO01000025.1 GCA_015663225.1 Campylobacterales bacterium | reverse complement strand
TAAAGAGAAAGGATTTGAATTGATAAAAGAAAAGTATAATTGGAATATGATTATAAAAGAGTATAAAAAATTAATATTAAAGATGTAAGAAAAATGGGGTCAGACCCCATTTAGAGTGGTATTTGGAAAAGTATACTAAATAGGAGATTGCTAAAGAGTGTAAGTATGGTAAAACCAATAGTTACGACTGACAATGTAGGTTGTCGAGATGTTGTGTTTACCTGATGATAAATGAGTTTGATGAGAGTATTGTTATGGGGAAGTATTTAAGTACAATGGATATTTAATAATTATGGAAAAGTTTCTATTATAAAGTTAACAATATCATTAATTGTTGCATTTTTTGTTACATCGATAGTTTTTTTGTCTAATAAAAAAGCAAATGAGAAAATAAATCAAATGGAGGAGTTATAAATGGAATATCTAATATTATTTGTAGCTGTAGCTATGGTTTTTGGTGTAGTTTTATACTCTATATACCATATGGATAGTGATTCAAGTAAAAAAGCACATCATTAAATAGACTACTAAGAACGAATAAAATGGGGTCAGACCCAATTTACCAGTTTACTTAATAAATCAAAGATAAAAGAAGAGTAAAGTTTGAGGTTGATTAATTGAAAAAAATATATTTAAACAGCATGATGAGAAACTAATTCCTACTATTATTAGAAAAGCGTTAGCAGGTGAAACTGGACATTTTCTAAATTATAGCTTTGCATAAAACCAGTTTGTAGCTTCAACAAATCCATCAATACTCCCACAATCAAATCTTTTACCATCAAACTTATAAGCCAATACTTTTCCCTGTTTTGCTAGAGTTAAAAGAGCATCAGTTATCTGTATCTCTCCACCTCGTCCTGGTTTTGTAGTTTTTATGATCTCAAATATCTCTGGCATAAGTATATATCTTCCTATGATAGCTAAGTTACTTGGTGCATCTTTTGGTTCAGGTTTTTCTACCATGTTGTTGACTTTTATGAGGTTTTCTTCTATATTTTCTCCTGCTATAACACCATACTTATTTGTATCTTCTTTTGGTACTTCTTCTACCGCTACTATGCAACAATCTGGATATTTTTTATGTATCTCTATCATCTGTGTTAGGACTGATTTGTTATCATTGTCACACAAGTCATCTGCTAGTATAACGGCAAAAGGTTCATCTCCTATGAGTGCTTGACCTGTAAGGATTGCATGACCTAAACCTTTCATCTCAACTTGTCTAGTGTAAGAAAAAGTATAATTATTTACAATACTTCGTATCTCACTCATCAGTAACTCTTTACTTGTTCCATATATTTGATGTTCAAGCTCATATGATCTATCAAAGTGATCTTCGATAGCTCTTTTACCTCGACCAGTCACTATCGCCATAGTATCTATTCCAGCTTCTATAGCTTCTTCTACTCCATATTGAAGTAGTGGTTTAGTTAGTATTGGCAACATCTCTTTAGGTATAGCCTTAGTCGCTGGTAAAAACCTTGTACCATATCCAGCTGCTGGAAACAGGCACTTTTTTATAATACTATCTTTCAAAATCATCTTCTATCCTTATTATGTCATCTTCGCCAGTATACTCGCCTACTTGTGCTTCTATAAGAACTACTGGGATTTTACCTTTGTTTTCAAGTCGATGAATCTCTCCCATCTTTATGTAGGTTGATTCATTTGGTCTTATTAGTTTTACTTCTTCCTCTACAGTTACAGTTGCTGTTCCACTTACTACTATCCAGTGTTCATTTCTATGGTAGTGTTTTTGTAGGCTTAATCGTTTGTTTGGATTGACTATTATTCGTTTGATTTTGTAGTTATCATGTGAGAGTAAAACCTCATAAGTTCCCCATGGACGGTGGGTTAGTGTATGAGTAATTGTTAACTCTAAACTTTGTTGTTTTAGTTTGTTAACTACCTCTTTTACTTTTTGAGAAGAACCTTTTTTACTGATAAGCAGGGCATCTGGAGTATCTATGATGATTAGATCTTCTATCTCTATTGTAGATATTTGTCTATCATGTGAGATTATGAGGTTATTTTTTGAGTCTATACTTATATGTTTATTATTTTTAGTATTGCCATTTTTCTCTTTTGGTAGCTCTTTATATAGTGCATCAAAACTTCCTACATCGCTCCAGTTTATATCACTTGGAACTACTTTTACTTTATCGCTTTTTTCCATAACTGCATAGTCTATACTATCTTCTGGGATGTTTAGCATATCATCATGTTTCACTCTTAGTGTATCTTTTGATGATATTGCCTCTTGATAAGCTTTTTCACATGATAGGTATATCTTTGGTGAGTGTTTTTTAAGCTCTTCTAAAAATATACCAGCTTTAAAGCAGAACATTCCACTATTCCAATAATAATTTCCTTTTTCTAAATACTCTTTTGCAGTTTGTAAATCTGGTTTTTCTTTAAAACTTTTTACATCTTCTTTTGATGCTTCTATATATCCAAAACCAGTTTCGGGATATGATGGAGTGATTCCAAAAGTTACTAAAAAATCATCTTTTGCTAGTTTATTTGCTTTTTGTATGGCATCTTGATAGGCTTTTTTATCCTTGATAAGGTGATCTGATGGTGTTACTAGAACTATTTCATCGGAGTTTATATCCATGCAAGCTAGTGCTATTGCTGGGGCTGTGTTTCTACCAATAGGTTCGAGTAAAAACTTTGCTTCAACTTCTAGTTGATCAATTGCTAAGAAATATTGCTCTGCATTTGATACGATATATAGCTCCTCGCAAATAGAGCTATTTCTCTCTTGTGTAAGCTCAAATAGTGATCTATTATCAAAAAGCTTTACAAACTGTTTTGGCATGAGTGTTCGGCTTATCGGCCATAGTCTTGTTCCACTGCCTCCACATAAGATTATATTTGTCATTTGCTAAATCTCCACACCTACTACATAAGTTATATTTTGGTTCTCTTTTAGATAGAAGGATTTTGCTTCATCTATGGCTTTTGGATCATAACCTGTTCCTATAATGCTTATTTTCATAATCTTAAAGTCCTTTTAACTATGTTTACTAATTTTATCTAAAAGTTGTTTATGATAAACTAAGAGAATTAGATTTTTAACTATATAAAGGAAAGTATTGTGGATTTGTGTTTGGTAGATTGGATATTTTCTTTTTTAGTGGCAGTGCTAATTATATTGATCGTGGTAAAAAATGCATCAGTATTAAAACTTATAGATATACCAAATGAAAGAAGTTCACATGATACTCCAAAACCAAGGGGTGCTGGTATAGCTATCTATCTCTCTTTTATTGTTAGTATATTGCTTTTTTTCAATGACTTTTTTATAGAAAATATAACTTTTTTTATCAGTTTAAGTTTGATTTTTTTAGTTGGAGTTTATGATGATGTTAAAGGAGTTAAGCCAAGGGTAAAGTTTTTAGTTATCTCTATCGCTGTTACACTACTGTTTTTTATAGATAATCTTAGTATTGACTCTTTGGGAGTATGGTTTGGGTATGAAGTAAACTTTCCTATGATAGTCTCACTTGCTTTTACTATTTTTGCAATTACAGGTTATACCAATGCATTAAATCTTATAGATGGACTTGATGGACTAGCTGGTGGTATATCTTTAGTGATATTTTTATCATTTTTGTATCTGGGGTTTGTGTATGATGATAACTTTGTAATTTATATTTCATTTTTTATGAGTTCTACTCTCTTTGCATTTTTATTTTTCAACTGGTATCCAGCAAAAATATTTATGGGTGATAGTGGTTCATTGGTTTTAGGCTTTGTTATATCTGTAGTTGCTATTCGTTTGACTGAACAGATAAATATAGTATCAGTACTATTTTTAGCTTCGCTGCCTATACTTGATACAATCATGGTTATGGTTAGACGGATGCAAAGAAGCTTGTCTCCTTTTTCTCCTGATAAGTCTCATATTCATCATAAGCTTTTAAGATGGAAGACAGAGGTTGATTATACTGTTATGTTGATAATCCTTATGCAGGTATCTTTTTCACTTTTAGGTATACTTTTAGTGGATCAAAATAATGTTTTAAATACCATAACATATGCAGTTATTTTATATATCTTTTTTAATATATTTGATGATAGAAAAATTAATAGAAAAGAGATTTTACTTAAAGGACATACAAAAGTAACAAATATATTGATAGAGAGTAGATACTCTTACCCTTTAGTAGCAGTAGTTATTGTTTTACTACTACTACTAAAGTATTTTTTATAGTTTAGATAGCGGCTTTTGGGTTATTGTCACTAAGGTGAACCCATTTTAATCTAGTTCCACCTACTATGTGAAAATGAAGATGCATAACTTCTTGTCCGCCATTTTCTCCGTTGTTGGTTAAGAGTCTATATCCATCACTATCTAGTCCCATTTTTATAGTCAACTCTTGTATAAAAGATGTTGCTTTTGCCATAAGTTTGGGTGAAGCTTTTTGAAAGTTTTCTACATGAACTTTTGGTATTACTAGTAGATGTATAGGTGCTATTGGATTTATATCATGAAATGCTATGAAGTCCTCATTTTCAAGTTCAATATTTGATGATATCTCTTTGTTTGCTATCTTGCAAAATAGGCACATTTGTACTCCTTTTTTATTTATTATAGCAGACTTAATCATATTTTAAATAAAATAGATAAAATTTAAGACAGGATTAGAGATTGGAAAATAAAATCTTAGAAGCTAAAGATCTAAAATCTTTAGATGAAGTAAGAGTTGAAATTTTTGGAAAAAAAGGTCTATTGACTGAGCAGTTTGCAAAGCTAAAAGATTTGCCAAATGAAGAGAAAAAAGATTTTGCAAAAAATTTAAATATTCAAAAGGCAACTCTGAATAAACTATTTGAGCATAAAAAAGAGGAGCTTTACTTAAAGCATTTGGAGGAGTCTTTAAAAGCTGAAGCTGTTGATGTATCTATGTTTTCTCATCTTCAAAGTGCTGGGGCACTGCATCCTGTGCAGCAAACTATGGATAAAATAATCGACTATTTTGTGAGTTTAAACTTTGAAGTTCAAGAGGGACCGCTTATTGAGGATGACTTTCATAACTTTCAAGCACTTAATCTACCAGTTTATCACCCTGCAAGAGATATGCAAGATACATTTTATCTTGAAAATGGATTAGTTATGAGAACTCATACTTCTCCGGTGCAGATAAGATATATGCAAAAAAGCCAGCCTCCTTTTCGCATGATATGTCCAGGAAGTGTTTTTAGAAGAGATTTCGACATCACTCATACTCCTATGTTTCATCAAGTTGAAGGGTTGGTAGTTGATAAGAGTGGAAAAATATCATTTGCAAATCTAAAGTATATTTTAGAGGATTTTTTAAAGTATATGTTTGGAGATGTTGAAGTAAGATTTCGTCCAAGTTTCTTTCCTTTTACAGAACCTAGTACGGAGGTAGATATAAGTTGTATATTTTGTGAGGGCAGAGGGTGTAGAGTTTGTTCTCATACTGGTTGGCTAGAAGTATTAGGAAGTGGTATGGTTGATGCAAATGTTTTTGAAGCAGTTGGATATAGAGATGTTGGTGGTTATGCATTTGGTATTGGAGTTGAAAGATTTGCAATGCTTATACACAAAATACCAGATTTGAGAAGTCTGTTTGAGGGTGATATAAGACTTTTGGAGCAGTTTAGATGATAGTTACAAGAAATTGGTTAAATGAGTATATTGATATTAAAGATATAAGTAGTGATGAGATTTGTAAAGCTTTAAATGCTATTGGATTGGAAGTGGATTCGCTAAGGGAGTGTAGAATTCCTTCTGGTGTTGTAGTTGGTAGGGTATTATCATGCGAAAAACATCCTGATGCTGATAAGTTAAATGTTACTACGGTTGATATAGGAAGTGAGACTCTACAGATAGTTTGTGGTGCTAAAAATGTAGCTAAAGATCAGTTTGTCTGTGTTGCTAAAGTTGGAGCAGTGCTTGGAAAAGATTTTAAAATCAAAGAGGCAAAGCTACGAGGAGTTGAATCAAATGGAATGATATGTTCATCTTCTGAGATTGGGCTAGTTGATACAAACGATGGGATTGTTGAG
>DQSO01000027.1 GCA_015663225.1 Campylobacterales bacterium | reverse complement strand
TCAAAGAGTAGAACTTTTAGCTGATGAAGGTACTTTTGTAGAGATGGATGGTAACTTGATACCTGTAGATCCACTTAGATTTGTCGATAAAAAATCTTATAAAAAAAGAGTTCAAGAGAGTATTGCTAAGACTAAAAGAACTTCATCTGTAGTATCGGGGGAGTGTACTATTGGTGGTGTGCCTACTCAACTTGTAGTATTTGATTTTAAGTTTATGGGTGGAAGTTTAGGTTCAGTTGAGGGTGAAAAGATTGTACGAGCAGTACATCGTGCTATAGAGAAAAAACAAGCAGTTATTATTGTAAGTGCAAGTGGTGGAGCTAGGATGCAAGAGAGTACATTTTCTCTTGTTCAGATGAGTAAAACTTCTGCTGCTTTAAAAAGACTCTCTAAGCATAATCTTCCATATATTTCGATACTAACTGATCCTACTATGGGTGGTGTTAGTGCATCTTTTGCGATGCTTGGAGATATTATTATTGCTGAACCTGGTGCTTTGATTGGGTTTGCTGGACAGAGAGTTATAAAGCAGACTATTGGTGCTGAACTTCCTGAAGGCTTTCAAAGATCAGAATTTTTACTTAAGCATGGATTTTTAGATATGATAGTAAAAAGAACTGAGATGAAAGAGCGAGTTTCTAAGTGTTTGAAGCAGTTTGATACTTTTATAGATATGGATAGTTATGGAACTGATGAGGCTAAAGAAGAGGAAGTAGTTGAGTAAACTATATGCTCTTTATGACTTTGAATTAAACAAAAAAAATAGAAAAACAGTGAAAGAGTTTGTTAAAATTTGTTACGATAATGGGGTAGAAGTTATCCAATATCGTGATAAAATAAACTCACATGATAGTAAGAAAAAAATACTTTTAGAACTTCGTTCTCTCTGGGATAGAGTTTTAATAGTAAATGATGATATTGAGTTAGCTTTGTTTTGTGATGGTGTGCATTTAGGACAAGATGATTTTAGCATGATAGCTCCTACTAAGAGTGAAGCTTTACAAATATTACGACAAAAATTAAAACAAAAAATCATAGGTCTTTCAACTCACAATAAAGAGGAAATTTTAGAAGCAAATAGTCTTGACATAGATTATATAGGGCTTGGTGCTTATAGAGATACTACAACTAAAAAAGATATACAAGGTATTTTAGGAAGTGATATTGAAGTGTTATCTAAATTATCATGTAAAGATGTAGCTATTATTGGTGGAGTTAGAGTTGATGATAAGATAGATTTTGCGACTTATAGAGTTGTAGGAAGTGATATGTATAGATGATAAATATTTTTGTAGTAGAGAAAAATTCTAAAGATGAATTTAGCACTATTTTAAATGATTATCAAAAGAAAATATCTCAATTTTCACAGTTAAAACTAACTTCAATATTTGATAATAAAATTGCAAAATCACAATCTCAAAATGAAAAACTAGCAAAAAAAAGCTATACAGATGCTCTTACTCCACATCTAAAGGGATACAATATAGCTCTTCACCCAAGAGGAAAAGTTGTTGATAGCTTTGAGTTTTCAAAAATATTTGAAAACAATGTAAATGTGAACTTTTTTATAGGCGGTGCTTATGGATTTGAAGATGAGTTTTTAGAAAAATGTGATATTAAAATAACTCTTAGTTCGCTAACAATGAGTCATAAAATAGCAAAAGTTGTTTTGTATGAACAGATATACCGTGCATATACTATTTTGAACAGCCATCCTTATCATAAGTAAATCATAATTTAACTATAACTTTAAATAAAATAAATTTGCTATTTAAATAAAAATTATAAGAAAAACTTAAAAAAACTTATTTTATTAAAGAAAATTTTGGTATAAACACTCAATAAATTGTATAAATGGAGATTATTATGAGTGAGTCAGTTCAAGAAAAATACAGAGTAATACTACTAGAGAGAAAAGCCGAGCTACTTCGCAGTATATCTAGCTATAAAGAAGAGATATCTCAGCTTCAAAATAGTGAAGCTAAAGATGAAGCTGATTTTGCAACTATTAGTAGTGATAGTGCGATTGAAGAGGCGATAACTGCTAAACAGAGAGTTGAGTTAGAGGATATTGAGTATTCACTTGGCAAGATTTGCGAGGGTAGTTATGGTATTTGTGAGATGTGTGAAGAGGATATTGCAGAAGCTAGACTTGAAGTTAAGCCTCAGGCTAGATATTGTATAGTATGTAGAGAAATTGTTGAGAAAACATCTTAAAGGAATATCATGGGTTTTAAAAAATATTTAGTTTTTGGATTGATACTTATTATCGTGGTAGGTATGTATGTGCATAGTTTGATTGATGCTAGTTATTCTATCTCATTAGCTGGAATTACACTAAGTCTTCCAATATCTGTATGGGTTATTTTACCTGCTCTGTTGCTATATATTTTTACTATGCTTCATCTTATGTTTTATGGCACTTTAGGATTTTTCAGATATAGAAAGATTAGAAGTGATGCTAATAAGTTTGTAGAAAACTCTAAAAGAGCATTGCTTGGACGAACAATAGAAGATAATAACTATAAGAGTGATGTTTTTAAACTTCCTGGTGCTGTACTTCCTCTTTTAAATGCTGATCCAAAGCGATATAGAGATTATAGAATCTATGATGATGGTATTCAAGATATTTTAGATACTAAACATAAAATTAATGATGGGGAGAGTGTAGATTTATCAAGATACT
>DQSO01000053.1 GCA_015663225.1 Campylobacterales bacterium | reverse complement strand
TGAGTTTAGATTTTGACTTATTATTTGTATTTCATTTTCTATATGAGTTAGTTTAGTTATTGGTGAACTATGTTTTAAAAGTTCTTTTAAGTGATCTAAATCTCTTAGTTTCTTAATGATAATATTTTGTAACTTTTCATCAAATCTATCCATATATGAGTCTAGCATGATAAGTAGTTCACTCTTATCTGCAAGTGCAATCTCTATAGCATTTGAAGGGGTGCTAGCTCTAACATCTGCACAAAAATCACTTATAAGAAAGTCAATCTCATGTCCAACTGCTGAGATGATAGGAGTATTGGCTTCAAAGATTGCATCAGCAACCCTCTCTTGGTTAAATGCCCATAAATCCTCAACACTTCCTCCACCTCGTCCAACTATGATAATATCAACTTTCAGACTATCAGCTTTTTTGATATTTGCCACTATCATCTCGCAACTGCCTTCTCCTTGAACTTGAGTATCTAAAAGGATTAGTTTTACCAATGGGTATCTGTTTTGGGCAACTCTTAGCATATCTTGTAAAGCTGCCCCCGTTTTTGAAGTAATCAAAGCAATAGTTTTTGGAAACTTAGGAAGCTCTTTTTTAATATCACTATCAAAATATCCTTTCTCTTTTAACTTCTCTTTTAACTGCTCATAAGCCAAAGCTAAAGCACCACCTCCCTCTGGTTCTAAACTTATGACATTTAACTGATAACTCCCCCTTGGAGTATAAACACTTACTGCACCTAGTAAGACAACACCCATTCCATCTTCAAGAGTAAATTTTAGAGATCTTTTATTGCCTTTAAACATTACACATGATATTGATGAGTTTTTGTCTTTTAAGGTGAAATATAGATGTCCAGATGAGTGGTATGTTACTCGGCTAACTTCACCTGTAACTGTTGTATTGATATAGTGGCTCTCTAATAGAGCTTTTATTTGATTGTTTAGTGTGGTTACTGTTATTGCTTTTTGCATAAGTTTATGATACACTAAAAGCATTAAAGATAAAAGGAAAACTTTGAATTTTTTATCAAATGAAAATATACAACTGTTTCTTCTAGCTTACATTGTAGGTGGTATTCCTTTTGGATTGATACTTGCAAAAATCTTTGGTGGAGTTGATATACGAAAAGAGGGTAGTGGAAATATCGGTGCAACAAATGTCTTAAGAGTTTTAAAGAAAAAAGATCCAGTATTGGCAAAAAAAGTAGGTATTGCAACTTTGGTTTTTGATATATTTAAAGGTATCGCTGTTTTACTTGTTGCTATGATGTTAGATGCTAGTGAAGCAACTTTATGGGGAGTAGCGACTCTTAGTGTTGTTGGGCATTGTTTTAGTCTGTTTTTATGGTTTGAAGGTGGAAAAGGTGTTGCTACTGGATTTGGTGTATTAGCTGTTATGCTACCTTATGCTGCTATCGTTGGAGTAGTTGTTTGGGGAGTTGCTGCTAAGAGTATCAAGATTTCATCACTCTCGTCACTTATGGGTGTTATTGCGACTTTAATAGCCTCTTTTGTACTCTATCCTGATATGGCTCATGCTCCAGTTGTACTCATAATCTTCTTTATAGTTTACAAACATAGTGATAACATCATAAAACTTATCAAAGGTGAAGAGAAAAGGATAGTTTAGGTGTATAGGATTGATATAGAAGATTTAGAGTTTGATACTATCATAGGTATTTTAGACTTTGAACGAGAGAAAAAACAGAGAGTTATTGTTAATGCTCAAATCTTCTATAAAGATAAAACCAACTTTATAAACTATGTAGATATTGTCTCTTTTATAAAATCGAAGATGATAGAAAAAAAATATCTACTTATTGAAGATGCTTTAGATTCATTGATATTTTCTATAAAAAAACAATATTCAAATATTTTAAAGATAAAATTAAAGATAGTTAAACCTGATATATTGCCCAATTGTAAAGTAAGTGTTACAAGATTAAAGAAATTTTAAACTTTCTTTAAAAAAACCTTAACTTTAGAATAATTTATGCTACAATCAGTGAAATTATATTTACAAGGAAACTAATATGAGAGTACTCATCGTCGAAGATGAAATAACTTTAAATAGAACATTAGTCGAAGGACTTCAAGAGTTTGGCTACCAAGCAGATAGCTGTGAAAGCTATAAAGATGCAGAATACTATATTGGTATTAGAAATTATGACATGTTATTGACTGACTGGATGTTGCCTGATGGTGATGGTATAGATTTAGTAAGTATTGTTAAGCAAAAAGCACCTCGTACTGCTTGTGTTATACTCTCTGCAAAAGATGATAAAGAGAGTGAGATAAAAGCACTTAAAGCTGGAGCTGATGACTATATCAAAAAGCCATTTGATTTTGATGTTCTTTTGGCTCGTATTGAAGTAAGATTAAGATTTGGTGGAACAAATATTCTAAAAATAGAAGATCTGTTAATCAATCCAGATGAAGAGAAGATAAGCTATAAAGGTATAGATATAGAACTAAAGGGTAAACCTTTTGAAGTTTTAACTCACCTTGCTGTAAATAGTGATCAAATCGTATCAAAAGAGCAACTTCTAGATGCAATCTGGGATGAACCAGAGCTTGTAACTCCAAATGTTATCGAAGTTGCAATCAACCAAATAAGACAAAAAATGGACAAGCCACTTAATATCTCAACAATAGAGACAGTAAGAAGAAGAGGTTATAGATTTTGTTATCCGAAAAAAGTATAAGAAAAAAGTTTATACTACAACTCATTGCGGCATCTGCCGCTTTGATAGCTATATTTTCAATAATTTTATATAGCTATATTAAAATTTCTGTTTTAGATGAGATAACTATCTCTTTAGAAGATGAAGCAAAACTCTATATCAAAGAAAATAAAATAAAAGAACCTTTTTCTAAAAAAGAAAAAACGGTTGACTATCTTACCACAACATATAGTAAAAATGATAACTACAAAATTGTTATGAATATTGATAAAAAGCAAGAGATAAGCTATGAAGAATACAAAAAAGATTCTAAAAGTTTTTTTACAATCTTCTACCCTTATGATAGAGCAAGATCTAGTTTTTTAGTGATAGAAAAGGATATAACTGGTACTTATAATCTTTTCAAAAAGATAAGAAATAGTATAATTGTAGTTAATATTCTTAGTGCTATTTTGATTTTAGCTTATGCTTTTTTCTTAGCAGAAACACTTCTTTATCCTGTAAAGTCTATCAATCAAAAACTAGCTCGTATGAATGAAAACTTTTTAGAGCATATTGATACTTCAACACTTCCAGTAGAGTTTGTCTCTCTTGGCGAGAGTATAAATAAACTGATTGATCGTATTCAAAACTTTGTTAAGCATCAAAAAGAGCTATTTATCGGTGCAGCACATGAGCTTAAAACTCCTCTAGCAGTTATGAAGACGAAAAATGAAGTTACGATGATAAAAAAAAGAGATACCCAAAAATATATAGAAACACTAAAAGTAAATAACACTGCAATAGATGGTATGAACTCTATGATTACATCTATATTGGAAATAGGACGACAAGAGGGTGCACAGTTTGAAAGACCTGTTGAGTTAAATGTTGTAGAGTTTTTGGAAGATAAAGCAAAAGATTATAAGCTTTTAGCAAGTGCTAGAAAGATTAAAATCAATATGGATTTAGAGCCTAAAAGATACTGTATTTTAACTCAACCAACTCTACTAACTCATATCTTACAAAATTTTGTACAAAATGCTGTTAAATATTCGGAAGAAGACTCAAATATACTTATAAAAAGTAGGTTAAATGGAGATATATTTAGGATAGATGTCATAGATGAGGGTGCTGGTGTAGATGAAAGTTTTGAACACTTTGCACCATTTAAAAGACAGGGTAAACAAAGTGGAGCTGGGCTTGGATTGTTTTTAGCAAAAGGTGCTGCTGATGCAATTGGTGCTAAGCTTTCTTTATTTAATAGAGAAGATAAAAAAGGCTCAATAGCAAGTATTGAAGTAAATGCCAAGAACTTCTGCCCCACTGATGAAGAGCTTACAAAAAAATCAATTTTTAGTAATATCAAAAGGTCATAATGGCATTAGTAATTATTGACACATGTATCTGTTGTGATGCATGTGTAACAGTATGCCCAACAGATGCAATATCTTGTGATGACCCTATCTATCTTATCGATGCTTCATGTGTAGAGTGTGAGGGCTTTTTTGACTCGCCAGAGTGCATAAGAGTCTGTCCTGTTGATTGTATAATAAAAAAAGAAGATTAAAATGGCAAAAAATACAGCAATAATAGATATAGGCTCAAACTCAATCACTCTAGTAATATATCAAAAAACTTCAAGATTTGCTTTTATATCACTTCATAAAGAGAAGGTAAAAGTTCGTATTGGAGAGGGAAGTTATGATAAAGATGGTGTTTTACAAGATGCTCCAATGAGTCGTGCTTATGAAGCACTATATGACTTTTCTCTTATTATAAAAGCTTATAGATGTAGAAAAACTCTCACAATAGCAACTTCTGCACTAAGAGATGCACCAAATGCACGAATGTTTATAAAAAAAGTTAAAGATCAATTAAATATAAATATAAAAGTAATTGATGGAGATAAAGAGGGGTATTATGGTGCTATTTCATCGATAAATCTTCTGCCAAAACTTAGTGAATTTACCACTATTGATATTGGTGGTGGATCATGTGAGTTAGTCAAGGTTAAAGATTTAAAAGTTATAAAAACTCTCTCTTTACAACTAGGTCATGTTAGGTTATATGAAAAACCTATTGATGTAGATGAAGTATTAAAAACTATTGATGATGAGTTTAAATCTTCTATTGTTGTAGCTATTGGTGGAACTGCAAGAAGTATATCTAAGTATATTCAAAAAAGCTCTTCATATCCACTAGATAGACTTCATGCATATGAGTATAGTTTTACAAAACATAAAGATAGTATAGATGCTTTTCAAAAAATGAGTCTAAAAGAGTTACGAGATAACTATATATCAAGTTCGCGAGTTGAAACTATAAAAGAGGGTGCTTTAATATTTTCTAAGGTTTTAAACTACCTTGGGTGTAAAGATGTGATGGTAAATAGTGGAGGGGTTAGAGAAGGTGTCTATCTTGTTGATCTTTTAAGAAGCCAAAATGATAAGTTTCCAGCAAATTTTGATATCTCCGTTAAATCTCTGCTTGATAGATTTACATTTCTTCCAAGACAGAGTGCATACTCAAATAATATATCATTAAAACTTTTTTCGCTTACTTGCAAGGATAAAAAATATATAAAAGAGATAACTCATGCAAGTAGACTGTTGAATCTTGCCATGAGAGTTGATGGTGATTTTCTTTTGGAAAACTTAAACTATGGATATAGACATAAAGAGATGTTTACTATCTATTTTTTACTAAATTCACTCTCCATGGGATTAAGTTTGAAAAAATATGAAAAATATAGTATGCTCCTGCCCTCTTTAAAAGAGATAGAGTATCTACTTTTTATATTGAACCTAACAAGACTTATAACAAAAAATAAACTTATTCAAAAAGTTGATATTAGCTTAAGTGGTAGTGAGTTAGTCGTTGAGATAGAACAAATATCAACAATAACTTTAGAAGAGATACAAGAGATTAAAAATCCAACAAAATATACAATTAAGGTCAACAATGTTAGAAAAAGCATATAAATTAGTAGCGATACAAGAGAGCATAACAAACAGAAGTGCAAAAGATTTAATCGATAGAGGCTTGGTATACTCAGCAGGTAAAAAAGTAGTTATGGCAAGAGCAGAGATGCATGTAAATAGTAAGTTTAGAATTGAGAAAATTTTAAAGATTAAAAAAATCTATGAAGATAAGAAGATTATCGCTGTAAATAAACCAGCATTTATCACAAGTGAACAGATTTCAAAAAAATTTAAAGCACCACTTCTACATCGTCTTGATCAAAATACAAGTGGAGTTATCCTACTTGTAAAAGATGAGGATTTCCAAAAAGTGGCTATTGAAGCTTTTAGAGAACGAGAAGTTTTAAAAGTTTATCATGCATGGGTTAGAGGTATTATTGCTGAAGATCTTACAATAGATACTCCTCTTCTTACTATGAAAAATGGTGGAGTTGCATTTACAAAACCATCCCCACAAGGTCAAGAAGCGATAAGTTTAGTAAAACCACTTGAAGTTGAGGGTAAACTTTCACTTTTAGAAGTTAAAATAGAAACTGGACGAACACACCAAATACGAGCTCACTTAAAAAGTATAGGTCACACTATAATAGGTGATGTAAAATATGGTGGTAAACCAGCAAAAAGACTTATGCTTCATGCAAAAAAGATAGCTCTTTTAGGTTATGAGTTTGAAGCAGCAGTTCCAAAAGATTTTAAGGTCTACTAATGAGTCAAGGCTTAGATAAGTTTAACAATCTTGTAGATTCGCTGATGACACTTCCCTCCGTTGGGAAAAAATCAGCTCTTCGTTTTGCTTATCATATGCTTCTTTCAGACTCTTTTTCAGCCATGAAACTCTCTCATGCAATAGAAGATGCACTAACAAGTATACAAAAATGTACAATTTGTGGTGGACTTAGTGAAGATGAGATTTGTCAAATATGTGTAGATGATGTTAGAGAGAGTAAAACACTTTGTATAGTTGAAAATCCAAAAGATATATTTGTCTTGGAAGAGAGTAGTGCATATGATGGAAAGTATTTTGTACTAGAAACTCTAAATCAAGAGAGTATTGAGGCTTTAAGAGATAGAGTAAAAGAAGATACCGTTTCTGAGATAATATTTGCTCTTACACCTTCACTTGCAAATGATTCTATAATACTTTTTATAGAAGAAAAACTAAAAGATTTCACAATAAGTTTTACAAAGATAGCCCAAGGCGTACCAACTGGTGTAACACTCGAAAATGTGGATATGTTATCACTCACCAAAGCACTTAGCGATAGAGTTAAAGTCTAAAGAGGGTTTTTAATCCCTCTTTGTCTCTCTAATTCTGATACTCAAATCTTTTAACTGATCATTATCTACGGTACTAGGAGCTTTCGCTAAAAGACACTGAGCTCTTTGAGTTTTAGGAAATGCTATAACTTCTCTAATAGAACTGCTACCAGTTATCAACATCATAAGACGATCAAGTCCAAAAGCTATACCAGCATGTGGAGGTGCTCCAAACTCTAAAGCATCTACTAAGAAACCAAACTTCTCATCAGCTTCTTTATCACTGATACCTAAAAGTTTAAATACCTCTTTTTGTATATCGCTTTTATGTATACGAACACCACCGCCACCAACTTCAAAACCATTTAGTGTTAGATCATAAGCGATTGATTCTATATCTTCAACATCTTCTTTATTCATCTCTTTTGGCATTGTAAAAGGATGATGTAGGGCTTTAACTCCACCATCAACTTTTTCAAACATAGGAAAGTCTGTAACCCATACAAACTCAAAAACATCTTTAGGGATTATCTCCATAAGCTCTGCTAGATAGATTCTAAATCTTCCCATATAGTCCCATACAAGTTTCTTCTCTCCAGCACCAAAAAATATAACATCACCAACTTTCAAATCACTCACTTTGATAATCTCTTCTAAATCAGCTTCACTAAAAAACTTAGTTAAAGGTCCTTTTAGACCTTCCTCTTTCATCTGAAAGTAACCAAGACCACTTGCTCCAAACTTTCTTACATAGTCTTCAAAACCTTTCATCTGTCGTTTTGAAAAGATATTATCTCCATTTGGAACTTTTAGAGCTTTTACACGATTATTTTTCTTATCACTTGCTATTTTTGAAAATATCTCATTTTTACAATTTGCAAATATATCTATCATGTCAACCATACCTAAGTCATATCGTAAATCTGGTTTATCGCTACCATACTTCTCCATAGATTCTCTATACTTGATACGGTTAAAAGGAATAGTTACCTCTTTTCCACAAGCTGAGAAGATAGCTTGAACGATCTCTTCACTCATACTTATAACTTCCTCTTGACCTGCAAAACTCATCTCTATATCTATCTGTGTAAACTCTGGTTGACGATCTGCTCTTAAATCTTCATCTCTAAAACATTTAGCTATTTGAAAATACTTATCAAAACCACCTATCATAAGTAGTTGTTTAAAAAGTTGTGGAGATTGTGGAAGTGCATAAAACTCTCCACTATGAACTCGACTAGGTACAAGATAATCTCTAGCACCCTCAGGAGTTGATTTAGTTAATATCGGTGTTTCTACTTCCAAAAAACCATTTTTATCAAGTATATTTCTAGCTGCTATTGTAGCTTTACTTCTTAGTTTAAAAGTATTATAAACTTTTGGTTTTCGTAGTTCTAGGTAACGATGTTTTAATCTTATCTCTTCATTTACTTTCTCATCATTTATAACAAATGGTAAAGGAGCAGATCTGTTTTCGATGATAAGTTCATCAACTACTATCTCAATCTTACCAGTTTTTAGATTTGGATTTTCTAACCCTTCTCCTCTTGCTCTAACTCTACCTTTTACTATTAGTACAAACTCATCTCTTACTTCATTTGCCACCTTATGAGCAGACTCAGAATCTGCTGGATCACAAACAAGTTGAATTAAACCTGTTTTATCACGAAGATCGATAAAGATAACTCCACCATGATCTCTATACCCATCAGCCCAACCAGCAACTTCTATACTCTTGCCTATACTACTCTCATCTAACTCTGCACAATAATCTGTTCTCAAATCTTTTTCCTATATTATTTACTTTAATCTCGCGATTATATCTAAATAAAATTAAAATAATTTTTTAAACAAACCTTTAATAATCAGATCTTTATCAATTTTGTCAATATTTAGTCTTTTTTTAATCTCATCTTCAACTTTTTCTCTAATCTTCTCTTTAGCTTTCTCTTTTGCTTTTGCTCTTAAAGCTGAACTATCAAGTTTTATTTTAGGTTTTTGTGTTGTACCATATACTTTAGCTTTGTACTTATCGCCCTCTATGTTGACATCTAAAAGTGCATCAAGTTTTCCACCAGGTTCTCTTATCTTTCCATTTTTTATATTTAGAGATAGACTTCTGCTTTTTGCATCAAAATCAAAATCTACTAGGTTTTTGGATAGCCTTGCTTGTAGAGTAGTCTTGTTAAAGTGCTCAGCTGTTAGGTCTGTACCTTTTAACTTTGTTATTAGAGATGTTAGTTTAGTCGGTAGAAGTTTTGCTTTGTCCATATTAATATTTGCAACACCCTTCGAGCTTTCAAGATTGTATTTTAGGTTTGCATTTGCAATACCTTGGATATATTTTGGATAACTTAGGGTATTGGTTATCTTTAAAACAGAAGCATTTTTAACATAAGCAGTTAAATCACTATTTTTTAGTGTAAAATCTATAGTTCCATCAAACTTATCACTGTGACCTTTTACAATTAAATCTTTTTTCATCACTATGTTACCATCTATTGCTAATGAACCTTTTAGTTTTTGACTTGTTAGTTTATTTAGAGTTGACAGATCATCACTTTTGACATGATATAAGGCTGTGAGTATATTTTTATCTATGTTATAGTTTAGTTTTTGGAGATCAAGATTAAATAGTTTTGATTTTATAGTAGTAGTTGGAAGTGAAACTATCTTGTTTGCAATAGTACCACTTGTTTTTATATCTATTTTGTGGCTACCTTCAAGTATATCGTTACTAACTATACCACCAGCAACAAAGTCAAACTTTCCATCTAGGTTTTTTATATTATCTATAGTGACATTGCTATTTATAAGTCCGTTAAAATAGAGTGGTTGATTTAGTAGTATAAGAGCTTTTTTACTATCTACATCTTTTAAAAGAAGTGATAGCCTATTATCAT